>NZ_CAPDXS010000001.1:0-7236 GCF_948601915.1 uncultured Acetatifactor sp.
CCAGTCAGCGTTATGCAGTCTGGTTTCATTGCAAGTGAAATCGTTAAGCAGTATAAGTTCCCGGAGAATGGTTTTTGGCATGTAAAAATACGTAAAAGCATATGGAGCTTAATATAATGGAAACTCCCTTGATAACAGTCATTGTACCGGTTTATAATATAAAGGACTATCTGCCCAGATGCGTCCGCTCCATCACGGCCCAGACCTACAGCCGCCTGGAGATCATCCTGGTGGACGACGGTTCTACGGACGGCACGGGGCAGCTCTGCCACAGGCTGGCAGAGGAGGACGGGCGGATCAGGGTCCTGCATAAGGAGAACGGAGGCTCCTCCTCCGCCAGGAACCTGGCGCTGGCCCAGGCCGCGGGAGAGTATGTGGGCTTTGTGGACAGCGACGACTATATCGCGCCGGACATGTATGAGCTGCTGATGAGGGGGATTCGGGAATTTGGGGTATCCGCGGCCCAGGTGGCCCGGGACGAGATCGATGAGAAGGGGAATCCGCTGCCGGACATCTGCGCCCCGCCCAAGGAGGCCACTGTGCTGGATGACAGGGAATTCATGGAAGAGCTGCTGATGCACAGGGGGGACTGCTCCTTCTGCACCAAGCTGATACGCAGGGATCTGTTTCCGCCGGAGGCCTTTCCCGTGGGGAAGCTGAACGAGGATTTCCATCTGCTGGTGCGCATGCTGCCTAGGATGGGAAAGGTGGCGTCCCTGCCGGACCAGGCATACCATGTATTCTACAGGATAGGCAGCAATTCCCGCAAGGCGGATAAGGAGACCTTTTCCCGGGTCTATGCCGACTGCGTGGAAAATGCGGATATGGTGGCGGAAATCGTGAAGAGGGATTATCCGGAGCTGGAGGATACGGCATTTCGGTTCGGGGTTTTCCAGAGGCTGGAGTATCTGCTGCATATCCCGATTTCGCAGATGACAAAGGATAATGCCGTCTATCGGGGGATTGTGGCTTATCTGCGCAGGAATTGGTGGAGGGCCATGAGGAACCGGATCCTCACGGAGAAGAACAAGGCCTACCACACGCTGTTCGCCATCGCCCCCAGGAGGCTTCGGAAGCTGCACAGGGCCTGGCGGGGATGATATCCGGGCAATGGGGCCGGATTGCCTTGAAGGATTTACCAGACAAATTTTGAAGATTTTATGCTATGCTTACTTAGGTCACGGCCGGATGGGGGCGGAAGACTTTCAAAAGAGCTGGGTGTCCGCTTTAGCGGTCAGATAGGAGTATAGATGAAAAAATATGGAAGATACATATGCGGGGTTTTGACCATAGCGGCTTTGCTGGGCACGAATGCAAGCGGGCCCGTGCCGGTGGCATGGGCGGCGGAGGAGTCCGGACAGGATGCGCTGCGGCAGGACGGGCAGACGGCCGGGGACGGCGGTATGGCCGGAGCGGGGCAGACGGGCGGGGAGGCCCGGGAACCGGACGGCGGACAGAATGTGGGAGACGACCGGAATTCCGGTGGCCAGAATACGGGCAACGGTCAGAATATGGGAGACAGCCAGAACACGGGCAATGGACAGAATTCCGGCAACGGCCAGACCATGGGAGACGACCAGAATCCCGGCAGTAGCCAGACCACGGGAGACAGCCAGAATACAGGCAACGGCCAAAATACGGGAGACAGCCAGAATGCCGGCAACGGCCAGACCACAGGAGACAGCCAGAATACAGGCGATGGCCAGACCGCGGGAGACAGCCAGAATTCCGGCGGCCAGAATACGGGCAACGGCCAGACCACAGGAGACAGCCAGAATTCCGGCGGCCAGAATACGGGCAACGGCCAGACCACAGGAGACAACCAGAATTCCGGCGGCCAGAATACGGATAACGGCCAAAACACGGGAAACAGCGAGAATTCCGGCGATGGCCAGGATTCCGGAGACAGCGAGAATTCCGGCAGCAGCCAGACCACGGGAGACAGCCAGAACCCCGATGACGGCCAGCCATCCGGGGATATCCAGGCCCCGGACGGCGGACAAGCCCCGGAAGAGGGGCAGAATCCGGAAGATGGCCAGGAATCCGGGGATGGCTCCGGTGAGGATGGCCTTGCCGGAAAAGATGACTCCCGCGTCTTCGCAGAGGTGGACCAGGAGACCGCGGAGTGGATCCGGACGGCAGGGGAGGCCCTGGCCCAGATTGCCGCGGAGCGGGACATCATGGCCTTGGTCTATTTGAGCGACGAATACCCGGTGCGGGTATCGCCCTCCTATGAAAGCGAGACGGCGGTGACGGTGCTCAGCGGCCAGACGGTGAACATCCTGGACATGGCCGTGGACGAGAATATGGAAGTCTGGCACTATGTGAAGCTGGGCTACATGGGGCAGGAGATATACGGCTATGTGCCCAGGACCAACCTGGCCTGCTCGGACGAGCGGTTCCTGGCCTGGGAGGAGACATTCGGCATGAACGCAGCGGCCTACGCCGTCGATGGGGAGAGGGCCGGGTATGCGGACATCGAGCAGTTCCCGGAGAGCTACCGCCCGGCGCTGCTGGAGCTGAAGAAGAAGCATCCCAACTGGACATTCGTGGTGATGAACACGACGCTGGACTGGCGGACGACCATCGATGCGGAGCTCCAGGGAGGGAAGAGCCTTGTATACAAGACCCTGCCGGAGTGGACGAAGAACGGCCTCTACGACACAGGAACCTGGTACTATGCCTCCAGGGCGGCGGTGGAAGTCTATATGGATCCCAGGAACGCCCTGACAGAAAATGCCATCTTCCAGTTCGAGCAGCTGACATACAATGAACAGTACCATACGCTGGACGCGGTGGCGAAATTTCTGAAGAGCACCTTCATGACCGATGACGGCGGGAAGCTGGCACCGGGAACCAACAGCACCTACGCGCAGCTTTTCTGGGAGATCGGCAGGGAGGACGGGCGGAAGGTGAGCCCCTTCCATCTGGCGGCCAGGGTGCTGCAGGAGCAGGGGAACGGGACTTCGCCGCTGATATCCGGAACCTACAGCGGATATGAGGGTTATTATAATTATTTCAATGTGGGGGCTACGGGCCAGACCGACCAGCAGGTCATCACCAGCGGCCTGAAGTATGCCAGGGACCACGGCTGGAACAGCGTGGACAAGGCCCTCAGGGGCGGCGCGGACTTCATCTCGGCGAACTATATCAAGCGGGCCCAGGATACGCTGTACCTCCAGAAATTCAATGTGAACCCCAAGGGGACGCCAAACGCGTATGCGCCGTACACCCATCAGTACATGCAGAACATTACGGCCCCCAATACGGAGGGGCTGAGCATCAAGAGGCTCTATGAGGGAGCGGGCTCTCTGGAGAATACCTTTGTGTTCAAGATTCCGGTCTTTGAGAACATGCCCGCTTCGCCCTGCCAGGCTCCCACGGTCTCCACGGAGGTGGCGCTGGCCCTGCCGGAGGGCTATGGGGACAGCGTCATGTGGCTGGACGGCGTGGCCTATCAGGGGGAGCTTCGGAACGGGAGCCTGATCGTCAACGCGCCTGACGGAAACGCGAAGACGGCGGTAGTATACAAATACGATGATAAGGGCGTGCCCGTAGGCATGTACGTCTGGAGCCTGAGCTATAACGGAACGATATACACGGCCACCGCGGAGCCCGGGCTGCAGGATCTCCTGACCTACCACGGCTTTTCCATCCGCGTCACGGGAGACACGGGCATCCGGTTCAAGACGGGCATATCCACGGAGCTGCGGGCGCAGTTGATAAAGAAGGGCGTCAACGGCTATGTGCTGAAGGAATACGGCACCCTGGTCATGAACAATGCCAACATGGGCCAGTATCCCATGATCAAGGGCGGGGCCAAGGTGGCCGGAGGCATCTCCTACGGCATAGATGCCAGTGGGAAAAAGCAGGACGTGGTGTTCGAAATCATGGACGGGCGCTACCGGTTCACCTCCGTGCTGGTGAAGATTCCGGTGGAGCAGTATAAGACGGAGTTCGCCTTCCGGGGCTATGCCGTGCTGGAGCGCAACGGCACCCAGGTGATCGTCTACGGGCCGCCGAAGGCCAGGAGCATCTATGACCTGGCGAAGGTGCTTTTAGGAAACGGCACCTATGAGCCCGGCTCGGAGTCCTATGTGTTCCTGGAGAAGCTGGTCGGCGATGCGGACGCGCTGCAGAGCCCGGCTGCCGCAGAGGAAGAATGAGCTGCCGCCTGCGCACTAAGTAAGGTACAGATAAAAATTGGGAGGATATTATGAGCAGAAAGTGGAGATACAGAATAGGAGCCTGTATCCTGCCGCTGGCTTTGCTGGCGGGATGCGGGGACGGCACTGAGACAGGCGGAGCGCCCAGCGAGAGCGTGGGCAGCCCGGTGGAGCCGGTGGATGTGAGCGGGCTGGTGGACGAGACCCCGGAGCCCACATCTACGCCGGAACCGGAGCCGGAGCCGGAGATCGGGCTGCGGTACCAGACGGGCCAGCTCACCGCCCAGGAGGAGACCGCCGTGCTGGAGGCCATGACCACCCTGCACCAGAACCTGGAGATCGCGGAATATGTGGGCGAGGGCATCCATATGATAAGCGGGGAAGGATGGCTGGAGGACATGTGCCGGGGAATCTACGAGGGCAGCAGGAGCTATTCCCTGCAAAAGGGAGAGGATGTGCTGCTGACCATGCAGCTCGGCTACGATATTGACGGAGAACCGTATGCGAATGTATACTTTGAAGGAGAGAATGGAAGCGTGCTGGTGCTGAAGCAGTCCGGAAGGACTACATGGCTGCTGCAGACCGGCGTGGCGGACGGGAAGTATGAGGGAGCCTTCGAGACATGGCTGTTCGACGGCGAGAGCGGCAGCATCCAGCGGGAGCAGGGAACCTACGCCGCCGGAACCATCGTAGGGGAATACAAGAAATCCGAATACACGGGAGGGCCCGGGGAGGCCTTCGACATGTGGACCAACCGGGAGAACTTTGACTATAAGGTCACCACTGTGACATATGACGGGAACGGGGAGATCGCGCCCACACCTACGCCTACCCCCACCCAGAAGCCCCAGACGACGCAAAAGCCGCCTGTGCAGGCCCCGGATCCTACGCCGGAGCCCACCCCGGAGCCCACGCCCCAGCCACCGGCGCAGAATCCTCCTGCGCAGAACCCGCCGCCGGCGCAGCCTCCTGCACAGACGCCCCAGCCCACCCCGGAGCCTACGCTGGAGCCGCCGGAGGATACCCCTACGCCTGGGGGAGATACGGATATCGGCTGGTCGCCGGATCTGATGTAAGATTTGGATACAATTGGAGGTCTGTCCGAACCGAAACCTGTGAGGTAGACGAATGTACGTTACAGCAAAAAAAATCATCGACAGAATCCTGGCATTGCTCGGCATGATCGTGCTGTCACCGGTATTTTTGATACTGGTGGCAGCCATCAAGCTGGATTCCAGAGGGCCCGTGCTCTTCAGGCAGAAGCGGGTGGGCATCCACAAGACGCATTTCCATATCCTGAAATTCCGCACCATGCAGATCGACACGCCCAAGGACATGCCCACGCATCTTTTGGAGAATCCTGAGCAGTATATTACTAAGGTGGGCAGGTTCCTGCGCAAGAGCAGCCTGGACGAGCTGCCCCAGATCATCAATATCCTGAAGGGGGACATGGCCATCGTAGGCCCCAGGCCCGCGCTGTGGAACCAGTTCGACCTGATCGAGGAGCGGGACAAGTACGGGGCCAATGACGTGCTCCCGGGCCTCACCGGCTGGGCCCAGGTCAATGGCCGGGACGAGCTGCCCATTCCCGTGAAGGCGAAGCTGGACGGGGAATATGTGGAAAAGATGGGATTTGCCATGGACATAAGATGCCTGGTCAGGACCGTGGCTTCCGTGGTGCGGCAGGACGGTGTGGTGGAGGGCGGAACCGGTACGCTGGAAGAGAAGAAGCATTGACATGCAAGGTACAGGAGAGGGGGATGCAATGGAGATCAGGAAGTTCTCGAAGATTCCGCTGAATCGAATCATCGCGCTGGTGCTGATGGACATCATGTGTATCGTGGTGACATCCTTCGGAGCGCTGTATATCCGGTATGAATTCAGCTTTCAGAGCATAGACCCTGTCTTTCTGCAAAGCTATGAGAATATCATGGTGCCCAATGTCCTGATGACATTGTCTTTTTTTGTTATATGGAAACTTTATAAAAGCGTATGGCGCTACGCCAGCGCCAATGAGCTGATCAATATCATCATGGCCGCCGTCTGCGCCTCCCTGGCCCAGCTTATCTTCTGTACCGCCACGGGGAACAGGATGCCCAGGAGCTACTATGTGCTGTACTGCTTCCTGCTGACCACGGCCACCTGCTGCATCCGGTTCGGCTACCGGATCCTGCGCATCATCAATAATAAGCGGGCCAGCATGGTGGAGCGCAAGCAGAAGGTCAGCACCATGATTATCGGGGCCGGGGCGGCCTGCAACATGATTCTGAAGGAGCTGGAGAGCAGCCAGTACCTGAACCTGTGCGCCAGGTGCATCATCGACGACCAGCCCGGCTGCCACGGAAAGCTCATGCGGGGCGTCCCCATCGTAGGGGGCAGGGACTGCATCCTGGACGCGGTGGAGCAGTACGGAATCGATGAGATCATCTTCGCCATTCCCTCGGCCAATACCCAGACCAAGAAGGAAATCCTGGACATCTGCAAGGAATCCGGGTGCAAGCTGCGGACAGTGCCCGGCACTTATCAGCTGATCAACGGGGACGTGTCCGTGTCCGCTTTAAAGGAAGTGGAGATAGAGGACCTCCTGGGGCGGGAGCCCATAGAGATCAATTCGGAGGAAGTCCTGGGCTATGTCAGGGACCGGGTGGTGCTGGTCACGGGCGGGGGCGGCTCCATCGGCGGGGAGCTGTGCAGGCAGATCGCCGCCCACAGTCCCAGGCAGCTGATCATCCTGGACATCTATGAGAACAATGCCTATGAGATACAGCAGGAGCTGATCCGCAGATATCCGGAGCTGAACCTGGTGGTGCTGATCGGGTCTGTGCGCAATACCAATCGAGTGAATTCGATTTTTGAGACATATCGGCCTGAGATCGTGTACCACGCGGCGGCCCACAAGCATGTGCCCCTGATGGAGGATAGCCCCAACGAGGCCATCAAGAACAATGTGATGGGGACCTACAAAATCGCCACGGCTGCGGACAGGTACGGCGTGGACAGGTTCGTGCTGATATCCACGGACAAGGCGGTGAACCCTGCCAATGTGATGGGGGCCTCCAAGCGCATCTGC
>NZ_CAPDXS010000001.1:7246-43980 GCF_948601915.1 uncultured Acetatifactor sp.
AGATGATGAACCGGAAATCCGGGACGAATTTCGTGGCGGTGCGGTTCGGGAACGTGCTGGGGAGCAATGGAAGCGTGATCCCGCTGTTCAAGCAGCAGATCGCGGAGGGCGGCCCGGTGACGGTGACGGATCCGGAGATCATCCGCTATTTCATGACCATCCCGGAGGCCGTGTCTTTGGTGCTGCAGGCGGGGGCCTATGCCAGGGGCGGGGAGATATTCGTCCTGGACATGGGGGAGCCCATGAAGATCCTGGATCTGGCGGTGAACCTGATCAAGCTTTCGGGGTATCGGCCCGGGGAGGACATTGAAATCAGGTTCACAGGACTGCGGCCGGGGGAGAAGATGTATGAGGAGCTTTTGATACAGCAGGAGAACCTGGAGAAGACGGCGAACAAGATGATTTTCATCGAAAAACCGACTTATTTCAATGAAGAGATTTTCGAGAGGCAGCTGGAGAAGCTGATTGCCGCCGCGAAGAAGGAGTCCTCGGATATCCGGCGGGAGATCCGGGAGATTGTGGGCACATATCGCGCGGAGGGCGACGAGGGCTGAAGGACAGGCCGAAGCCTGAGCTTGTACAGGATAGGGGGAATGCGGCGCGCGGAAGGAGGAGCCGGGATGAAGAGAGTCTTGATCACCGGGGCGGGGAGCTATATCGGCACTGCCTTTGAGAGCTGGATAGCCGAACGTTCCGATTCTATCGTCACAGAGACGCTGGGCATGCGGGACGGGGCCTGGCGGGGGCATGATTTTCATGGATACGACAGCGTCTTCCATGTGGCGGGGCTGGCCCATGCGGATGTGGGGAAGGTGTCGGAGGAGACGAAGGAGCTGTACTATAAGGTGAACTGCGACCTGGCCGTGGAGTGCGCCGGGAAGGCAAAGGCGGAAGGGGTGGGGCAGTTCATCTTTATGAGCAGCATCATCGTGTACGGGGACAGCGCGGGGATCGGGAAGCGGAAGGTGATTGGCCGGGACACTCCGTTAGCCCCGGCTAACTTCTATGGGGACAGCAAGGTTCGGGCGGAGAAGGGCTTAAGGGAGCTGGAGGACGACGGGTTTCGCGTAGTCATCCTGCGGCCGCCCATGATATACGGGAAGGGTTCAAAGGGGAATTATCCGCTTCTGGCAAAGCTGGCGGTGAAGCTCCCCTTTTTTCCAAAGGAGGAGAACCAGCGGAGCATGCTCTACATCGGGAACCTGTGCAGGTTCGTGGAACTGATGGTGGAGAACGGGGAGAGGGGGATTTTCTATCCCCAGAATGAAGAGTACGTGCGCACCGCAGACATGGTGGCGGCGATCGCGGCGGAGCATGGGAAGCGGATCCGGCTGACAGGAATCTTCCATCCGGCCCTGTGGCTGCTGGGCAAAATAGGGGGGAAGCTGGGGGGCCTGGCGGACAAGGCCTTTGGAAACATGGTCTATGAGAAGGAAATGAGCGACTACAGGGAAGAATACAGGGTGTACGGGTTCCGGGAATCCGTGCATCTGACGGAGAGCCGGGATGCATAAGACAGTGAGCATTGTGACTGTGACCTACAACAGCGAGGAGACCCTTGGGGCCACCATGGAATCGGTGCTGGGCCAGACCTGTACGGAGATCGAGTATCTGATTGTCGACGGGGCTTCCACGGACGGCACGGTGGCCGTGGCGGAGAGCTACCGGGAGCGGATGGAGCGGAAGGGAATCCGGCTCCGCGTGCTTTCGGAGAGGGACGGGGGCATCTATGACGCCATGAACAAGGGGATACGGATGGCCACCGGGGATGTGATCGGAATCCTGAACAGCGACGACTGGTATGAGGCGGATGCGGTGGAGACAGTGCTGGGGGAGTTCGAGAAGGGCGGGTGCGACCTGCTGTTCTCGGATATCAGGCTGCACAGGGCGGACGGGAGCTGCTTCGTGAAAAAGGCCAGGCTGCGCAGGTTCCAGACCTCCAGGGACTGGAACCATCCCACCATGTTCGTGGAGGCGCAGGTGTATAAGAGGCATCCCTTCCGGAACCGGGGAATCCACGACGATTATGGGTGCTATCTGCAGCTGGTGAGGGAAGGGTATCGGGTCAGGACGCTGGGAAAGGTTCTGGCGAACTTCCGCATGGGAGGGGTCAGCAACCGGAAGAGCCTGCGGGAGGCGCTGGGGCGGATTCGGGACAGGTATGTGTGGTGCTATCGGGCGAATGGGTATAGCAGGTGGTATTTGGTGGAATGTATTGCCATTGAGTGCGTGAAGATGGTCTTTGGGTGAGTGCGCACAGATTTTCTAAGCGGCCAGGAGGGGCGTGGAACCTCTTGGCTGCGCGGACGGAAATGTTCTGCTGCATGTGCCGCCGGACGCGGCCAGGGGGATAAGATGAAGATAGGGATTGATCTGCTGTGGGTCCGGCCGGGGATTTGCGGGGGGACGGAGTCCTATATCAGGAACCTGATGGAGGGCTTTGGGCAGTATGATAAGGCTAATACGTATGTATTGCTGGTGTCAGGGGATAACGGGGACAGCTTCGCGTCCTACGACCGGTATGCCAATATGGAGCGGCTGGCGCTGCCTGTGGAGTCCGCCAGCCAGCCGAAGCGGATTCTGTGGGAGAACCTGCATCTGGACAGGGTTGCCAGGCGGCTGGGAATCGACGTGATGTTCATTCCGGTGTACAGCATGCCTTTGACCTATGGCAGCGGCATTCCCTATGTCAGTGTGATACATGATCTGCAGGCGCTCCACTATCCGGCGTATTTTTCGGCGGGCAGACGGATGTTCCTGAAATATATGTGGAGGCATGCATGCAGGGCCTCGGCCCATGTGGTCACCATATCGGAGTATTGCAGGAGGGATTTAGAGAGCCATTATCCGGCTGTTGCGGGAAAGTGTTCTGTCGTCTATAATCCGGTGGAGACGAAGGTATCGGATATGCCGGTGGAGGCACTGACGGAAAAGTACGGAATCCGGGACGGGAATTATTTTTATTGCGTCAGCTCCATGCTGCCCCACAAGAATCTGGGAACGCTGCTGGAAGTGATGGCACTGCGAAAGCGCAAGGGGGAAGAGAGGCCCTTGGTCATAAGCGGCGTGGGCGGGGATAAGACTGCTTTTCGCCAGGCGGTGGCGAAATGGGGGATTGCGGATTTGGTCATCGATATGGGTTTCGTCTCTGATGAGGAGCGGGACTGCCTCTATGAGAACTGTAGGCTTTTCTTGTTCCCCAGCGTGTTCGAGGGGTTCGGCATGCCGCCTATCGAGGCCATGCGCAGGGGGAAGCGGGTGGTGATGACTAAGGAGAGCTGCCTGGAGGAAGTGACCCAGGGGAAGGCTGTGTACGTGGAGAGGCCTTATGACGCGGAGGAGTGGGCGGAGAAGATTGACGCGGCGCTGGCGCTGCCGGATGGGCGGGAGGCGTTTGCGGAGTATGGGCTGCGGCATGTAGTGGGGGAGTATCTGAGGGTGTTCGGGGGGTGTTAGGCCTCTTTTTCCAGGAGCTATGGAGGAATCCTGGCAGAGGCTGGCGGGAATGCCTGTCGGGAACATGATGCAAGGCGTATACAGGGGAAGGGCCGGAGGTTGGCATGACAGTATCTGTGTGTATGGGAATCTATAATGGAGAAAAGTATATTGAAGAGCAGCTGGATTCCATCCTGAGACAGACGAGAAGGGCGGAGGAGGTCATCCTCTGCGATGACTGTTCCACAGACAGGACGGTGGAGATTGTCCGGCTGTTCATAGAGAGGAATGGCCTGCAGGAAAGCTGGAGGCTGTATTGTAATGGGGAAAACAGGGGGTATCCGGGGAATTTTTATTATGTGATGGGGCTGTGTGCCGGGGATGTGGTGTTCCTGGCGGATCAGGACGATGTATGGGCGGAGACGAAGCTGGAGCGGATGTGCGCGGTGCTGGAGGAGCATCCGGAGGCGGAGGTGCTGGCGTGCAAGTTCGGGCTGATGGACGGGGAGGGCGAGAGAATCCATGCCGTGATGGCGCCTTCCCGCAGTCTGGGGACGAGGAAGCTGCGGCAGGTGGGGCTTCGGGAGATTTTCCGTAAATATCAGTGGCCCGGGATGGTGCTGGCGTATCGGAACGGGTGGTATCGGGAGCGGGGGATGGGAATCTGCGGGCAGGAGAGCCCGGGGCCTTGCGGAGAGTACGGGAGCCGGAGCCATGAGGATGTGGGTCAGTGCGGGGAGGAAAGGAACCGGAGTTGTGAGGATGCGGGGCCTTGCGGGGAGTACGGGAGCCGGAGCCGTGAGGATGCGGGGCATCGCGGGGAGTACGGGAGCCAGAGCCGTGAGGATGCGGGGCATCGCGGGGAGTACGGGAGCCGGAGCCATGAGGATGCGGGTCAGTGCGGAGAGGACAGGAGCGGGCCTTGCGGGAATGGGGGATTAGAGTTCAGGGTGCCCCACGACATCTTCCTGTGCGCCATGGCGGCGGAGGAGGGGGCTTTTTTCCATATGGATGAAGAACTGGCGCACCATAGAAGACATGATAGTAATACAGCCGCGGAAGAGCACCGGGTGGGGAAGCTGCTGCAGAGGGAGCGGAAGCTCTGGGAGATAGAGAAGTACCTGCGGATGCTGGGAGAGTTCGAGGAGCGCCGGGTCCTGCGGACGGAGGCGGGGAAGCGTATCCTGCGGGAGAAGACCCGGGCCATGGAAGGGCGGTATGAGGCGCTGCAGTCCGGAAGAATCTGGCAGGTGCTGCGGGCGGCTGCACGGGATTGGAGGCAGGTGCGGGCGGTGGCGGTGGTCTGTGATTTGATGATCGTGCGGGGCGGCAGGGAATGAGGCGATTGGCATGACGGCTCAGACCGTAGAGAAAAATCGAAATAATAATCGAAATAATCCATGAACTTGTTCCATTTTGGGACATGCTGTGGTATACTAAAAATATTTCATTGCAGAGATATTCAGAGTACATATATAGAAGTGGGGGAATCCATGGATATCGCAAGAGAGGAATTCATGAAGAAATATCGGATTTCTCCTGGACAATTCGCCGATTCGCAGCTATCCTGGGATGAATTGAGGGAAATTGCGGAAGACTATGAAAGACGGCAGCCGGAGTTGGATAGGATCCGAAACGAGTTTATCAGGGAATATTTTCTGGACAGGGAGGAAGTGATGGGCCTCCAGTCCTACCGCAGCAGATGCAAGGCGGCAGAGCATGTGGTGGAGAAAATCGTCAGAAAAAGAATCGAGAATTATGTGAAATACAAGAATCTCAGCAAAGACAATTACTGGATGTTCCTGACCGATTTAATAGGAATCAGAGGGCTCCTGCTGTACAGGGAGGACTGGGTAAGATTCCATACCTATATTACCGGCAGGATTGAGAATGCGCCGGAGAGATATATAAAGGGAGACAGCGTACATGATTATGTGAGCGATGGAAGCGTATTTATGGCAGAGCCGCCGAAAGTGCATATCCGCGCAGGGGATTTCCATGAGATATATGCAGACTGGATTCCTTTGGAGCATATACTGGATAGAAAGCATTACCGCTCCATTCATTATATAGTGAACTACCGTGGGACTTATATCGAAATACAGATAAGGACGCTGTTCGAGGAAGGCTGGGGCGAGATAGACCATGACATCCTGTATCCCTGCCAGAAAGATAATCCTATGCTTTTGGAATTTTCCGAACTGCTGAACAGGCTGTCAGGAATGGGAGATGAAATGGGGTCTTATTACCATAGGCTGCAGGCTGTGCCGGAGGCGAGCTTTCGGGGAAAGAGGGCTGCGGTGTCGAAACCGCAGACAGGGCAGCTTCATTTTTCGAATCATGGCAGTTTGGCAAGTGTCGGTAATGTCCGTACATTTCAGGATGCAATAGACAGTGTGGTCAGGGAATAGGAGGAGCCAGGGTATGGTTAAGACAGGGATGAGTCAGGCGATTGTGGATTCCGGGGAAAAGGTGATGCAGCTGATAAAGGAAGGGGACATCCGTCTGCATATCATGGGGAATTCCAACCTTGAGCGGGACGGCGATGTGGAGCACAGGGAGATGATGGAATACGGAGAATTCATAAGGACAAGGTTCTGCTATGACCTGATGAACCTTACGGGTAGCAAGATATGAACAATATTGAGAATATCTATCTTGACTACAATCCTATAGTGCAGGAGTTCACCGAGGAAAAGGTGAGGTCAGGGTACGAAAATCTTTACAAGGAGATGCAGCAGTTTCTGGGGGACTATGAGCTGGCGAAGCATGTCAAGGTGGACGAGGTGGCTCTGACTCATGGAATCCTGGACTATTTCACGGATATATCCCGTCTCAAAAAACTCCATGGGATCAGGGAAGTCAATGACATAAAAGTATACGCGTATCAGAGCTATTGGCTTCTCCGCAGACATCCGCTGCAGATTATCGACAATCCCGATAATGACGAAAAGGTGGTATTCGTCAATGAGAAATTCGTGTTTTCCAGGCTGGCGAAATTCCTGATGGGAGCTCAGTTGGGAAGTGATATTCCCGAGAAAAAGCGCAAGAGCGTCCTGAACTATTTTGACACATTGTATTATTATCTGAAGTTCAGGAACTATGACGCGCAGATGCTGGAGCTTTTTATATTGAGCTTCCAGGCGGGGAGGTTGGTTGGGGAGCACCAGGTTGGGTGAGGAAGCGTATATCTTAATCTCTTTGGGTTCAATTCCCCGCAGCTCTGCTGCGGGGAGTTTCATTCTCCCCAAAATTAGGTTGTAACATATTGGGACGAAGTGGCAAAGAGATGGAGCGAAAGCTGAAACTGCCTATCGGAATCGAGAATTTCGAGAAGCTTCGGACGGAGGGCTTCTACTATGTAGATAAGAGCGGATTGATAATGGAGCTTCTGGAGAATTGGGGGGAGGTTGGAGGACGGCTGCCAGGAAGCTCTGGCGCAGATAGAAGCCCTGGGGTATGAGGACAGGCTGGAGGATGACGGGATTGGGATTGTCATAAAGTATGGGATTGCATGCTGCCGGAAGCGGTGCAGGGTGGTGAGAGGGTGATGGGCGGCTGGAGCACAGGAATTCCTGTTTGAATCCTCGATGTGCCCAGCCTGCTCAAACCGATTGGCCAACCTGAATCATTTTGGAATTTATACCTTTCCGCAGACCAGCGTATACAATATGCTGTCCTAAAAGAGACTTTCAGAGCTCTTTTTTCCCTGAACCTTTTCTCGTATAATATATTGCGGAGATTTATTTATGCAAATGTATATTCGACCAATATATTCCCCAATAATCCCAAGGACAATCAGTAACACACCTCCAATCAACATCATTACTGCCATGGTAGAACTCCAGCCTAACATAACTTCAGATGGATGAGCCAACTTATTTAGGACAAGGATAATAGTGGATATGAATCCAACTGCGGCTAGTATCAGGCCTAGTAAAGATGCCAGTCGTAACGGCTTTACAGAAAATGCTGTAAAACCGTTCATCCACAAAGAAAGGAGCTTTTGAATAGAGTACCCGGAAGACCCTTCCTGTCTTTCTCTGTGAGTGACATCGACATTAGCAATATTTTTTGTAGAACGGAGCACTAGACCGATTACATAGGGGAAAGAATGGTCATACTTAACCATTTCGTCCACAATATATCTGCGGATTGCAAAATAGCTGGAGATATATAAATCCTTAGGTTTATCTAACAGAAATTCAGTCATTTTGCTATTGATTCTGCTCCCAATATTCCTAAATATGGAGTGTTTTTTACTCACATATCGTGCATATGCTACATCATATCCTTCTTCGATTTTCTCTAATAATTTACCTACCTCGTTACCTGGTGTTTGCTCATCGTCATCCATACAAACAATAATATCTCCTGATACCTGGTTGAATCCAGCCATTAAGGCAGCATGTTGCCCAAAGTTTCGGGCCAAATTAATTCCGATGATATTTGGATTACTAATACATAAATTGCGGATAACCTCAAAAGTATTATCCGGAGAACAATCATTTACCAACACGAGCTCCCATGAATACTGCTGTAAGTCGTCCATTGTTGTTATAATTTCCTGTACAACAAGAGAAATGGTATGTTCAGAGGCATAGCACGGAATTACAAATGAAATCTTTTTCTGCATCATTCTTGCCTTTCAAATTTTGTTGACAACTATTTATAGAATTTATAAATTTTGTCTATTATATAGTCAATTTCTTCCGTTTTTAATCCATAATAAAGGGGCAAACGCAATAACCTTTCACTTTCCGTAGTCGTATATATATCTAGACCCGAAAATCTTCCATAACGTATTCCTGCAGGTGCAGTATGAAGAGGTATATAATGGAATACGGCAAGAATATCATTCTCTTTTAGGAAAGTGATTAACCGTGTTCTCTCATCAAGATTTTTTGCCTTTATGTAATACATATGTGCATTATGATGACAGTGCTCCGGGATAAAAGGAAGTTCTATCCTTCCTTTTTCAGCTAATGGTTTCAAGCCTTCATTATAGCGTTTCCAGCAGACAAGCCTGTCCTCGTTTATTATATCTGCCTGCTCCAACTGTGCCCACAAATATGCAGCGTTCATGTCACTGGGTAAATAGGATGATCCTGCTTCTACCCAGGTGTATTTATCTATTTGCCCGCGGAAAAATTTACTTCTGTTAGTACCTTTTTCCCTGATGATTTCAGCAGCTTCTATGTTTGCGACATCACGTATTAAAAGAGCCCCTCCTTCTCCCATACTATAGTTCTTTGTCTCATGGAAGCTATAACAACCATAGTCACCAATACTTCCTAAAGACTTCCCTTTATATGTGCTCATAACCCCCTGTGCGGCATCTTCAATGACATATAACTTGTAGCGACTGGCAACATCCATAATCACATCCATTTCACAACCGACACCAGCATAGTGAACAGGGACAATTGCTTTCGTTTTTTCTGTAATTGCATTCTCTATCAACTTTTCATCGATGTTCATTGTATCTGGACGGACATCGACAAACACAGCCTTTGCTCCTCTCAGCACAAACGCATCTGCTGTGGACACAAAGGTAAAGGAGGGCATTATGACTTCATCCCCCGGATGGATGTCTGTGAGTAGAGCCGCCATCTCGATTGCGTGTGTACATGAGGTAGTCAGCAAGGCCTTGGAGGCTCCCGTTTGTCTTTCTATCCATGTGTTGCATTTTTTTGTAAAATCTCCATCACCACATATCTTTTGGTTTTTAATGGCTTGTTTAATATACTCTGGTTCTTTTCCTAGATAGGGTGGAACATTAAATTTAATCATATTAGGCACCTCTCTTTATATAAAAAATGATTTCTTTAGCTATTTAATACGATAATAACTGTACTTTTCTGTAGTAATCTGGTTTACACAGCCATATTGTGCTATATATCGGGTAACATAATCATCAAATTCTTGAGGGCCGCTTCCATCCCTTGCTACAATGAATCCTCCTGTTCCAACATAGTTGATATATTGAAGGAAGTCTTGGTAGTCGTTAATATATGCTCCGGAGAGATATCTGTCGAAAACATATTGTACAGTTTCTACACGTGCGTCCAACATACACATAGCCGTTGGGCCATCGGCAAGAATCTGAAGATTCCCGCCAACATTTTTCAAATCTTCATTTATGCTGTATATATCAAGAAATTTCATGTACTCATATTTCTTTGCAATTTTGTCTTCTTCTGACATATATAATTTGATGGCGTCCTGGGAAAATCTGGTCGCGGTTCCCCAGGAGGGGTGTGTAGTGAAGACAAAGACCAGGTTTAATAGCATGAACATTCCCATGATTGCCGTAAACCATAATTTGTAATTTGTCCAATTATCGCTTTCCGTTATTCGGATAAAGACATAACATGTGGCTGTAACTACCGCAACGCTAAAATAATTACCATCTGGAGCTGCCATTGTAATCAAAAAATACACTGATACAACAGCCAAGATGACGGTTATAGTAAAGAGAAACTTGTTTGTATTATTCAACCTGTGCCTGAACAAACCCACTAAGCACATAAACATAAATACACTATAGTTGCCAATCCATTGGGCGGTAATTTTGCCAGCTTTATTGACATCAAATAGAACAGATACTATTCTGGATGGATCAATAACATGACCTGGTTTATAGGAGGCATCAACATTAAAATATAATTTAGCCTGAAATCCCAATGCATCCCATACGTTTTTTCCTTCCCTATATGTAGGATAACCTGTCAATTTATATGTACGATATATTATTCCTATAAAGATAAAACAAGCAGATAGAACCAAAATACTACATAACAGATTAGGCTTTTCAAGCCTTGCTTTCTTATATAGAAAAAGATATAGTAACGTCACCAATATTACAAAAAGAATCAATGTTGAAAACAAAAAAGCAGTGTATTTAACTGTATAAGACATAATACCGGCTGTAAGGGCAATTCCTAAAAAACTTGTTCTTTACTCCTTAAGAATTTTATAAAATAAATAATAAGCATCAATGTATATAAATAGCAAAGCGTATCGCTCTTAGCTGTACAGGATATACCAATGATACAAACGGAGGAAAATATCAGAAATAGTATGCATAGTATTTGTATTTGGCTTTCCTTAATGATTCTTTTTAAAAAGTCATAAACCTCAATAACGCAAATTAGCATTATCCACAAATTAGCAGAGATTAGATATCCTGCCAATCCAAGTCCGGTAAGAGGAGCCATAAGAAGTTCCTTAAATTTAGGATAGTAGTGGACAAATGTAGTATAGCCGAGATAATCGTAAAAAGAGTGCTCACCAAATAGGCACTTATCAGTATATAACGCGTACCATGAAGAATCTGATTCAATCATTGTATTTACGCGAGCGCAGGAGATTAGCATTACAAAAACAAAATACAAATGAGGGAGAAATTCCATCCATTTTGTAGTATTTAAATATCTGACATATCTTATGAGCAAAACCTCATCAAGTCTAATGGATTTCGGGGGGGAGCTATTGCCAGCAAAAACAATAAAATAGTTAATATCCTTAAGTTATTTATTCCCCCAAGTTTTAGAAAAGACATTATTATCGCAAGACTTCCCCATATTATGCTTCCAACTAAAAAATTAATTCCAGTGGAATAGCTTATCTCATCCTTTCTAACAGAAAGCAAACAAGATTTTCCTATCAAAATAAGTATTTCTATATATAAATAGGAGACCAGACATTGGGTCAAGGTACCTGTTGAAGATAGATATATGGCGCTGGCTGCCAATATAAAAGCCCTTTCTTTTTGGGAGAGAAACATGAGAATACAATGATGCCTACCAAATAAAGGAGCAATTCAAAAGCATCCTTCCAAAACAAGGATACAGAAATATGCCAGCTGAAAACACCTTTTACAAATAAAGAATATACTGGAAAAAACAGAAAAGGTATTGCCAGTACGCTAAATACGCATATATATACTAGATTTTTCTTTTTCGTCATATTGTGCCTCCAAATTTACGGCTTTTGTTATATAAATTTTATCGCCCCTGCATTGATGAAATAATCATCGTCATTTCTCGCATATCCCCACCAGTATTCTCCTGAACAAAATTGGTTTCCATCCTTAAAGTGATAATCTGGTTTGGTGCTGTATTTACATTAATTGTTTTGGTAGGCTCTTGTAGCTCAATAGCTTCTGTCAATATATCGTTCACATAAAGATAAATCTTCTTATCATGGAAATCCTCCAAAGGGCAATAAATATCTATATCAAGGATACCTTCGTCACCTGTCCGAATTTGGAACTGGCTGTTTTTTGCTACCCAACCGTCCCCATAATAGCCATACTCCTTAAGGCAATTTTGCAAACTGTCTCCAATTAACTTTTGTGCAAAATTATCTTTATTGCTGGAGGTTAATAATCCGGCATCGGACAATTCATAGAAATATATATATAGCCCGTTATCTTCTATAGGGTTTACGTAATTAATCACGGAACATTTCTCTTTTGCATATCGGCAAATGCCAAATCCTGTATTTAACGATGTTGTTACAACACAGATTTCATCTTTATTCCGAATCGTAAACTGATTTTCGTCAAAATAGAGACATATATCCCCACTTGTTTCTGCTTCTTGGGAAATCTGGATATCTCTTCCGCGTAGACTGGCAAACTCTGTCCAGTAGGGAGCATGGACCGCCAATGCATTCTTTGTAACAAATAAATCAGTGCTTTTTATTTCATATCCATCAAATAGTTTCATTAGTTCTGTAGAAAAAAGAGATTCCATAGTAAGTAAGCGCTGAAAATCCAGTTTCTGTTGTTCTGCAAAAACATCGTTCATGGCTTGTACAGGTAGTACATAACAGGCAACACTGATTGCCATGAAAAGAGCCAAAGTTTTATTTCGAAATGTCTGAATCAAATGCCATATTATGAACCAGCAGACAAAGGTTGCGGCGAAGTATGTGAAAAAAGAAGTGGGCAACGCCATAAAGGCATCAGGGCCTACATTCCCTTGATACATTTTTGCCACAGCAATGGGGAATGTAGGTAAGATGACACATGAAAGCCCCATAAACAAGAATCCAAGGAACTTTTTTCTTTCCATGGAAACCGCTTTTTTGTCCTTAGCCAGAAAATATATAATACAGCCATATACAATGCTCACCAGAAATATACGAACAAAACTTTCTGTGTCTATGTTGTTATAATATGCAAATAGATATCTATATTTAGGCGAAAACAGATAATACCCTGGGAAACTTGCTTGTGCCAACTGCATTATGATTTTTATGGAGCTTTTGACAGAAAACCCGCCCAGAAGATTTCCTGAATAAGAGGATTTAAAAAGGTTGCCAAATATAATGTAACATATTATAAAAAGCAAGGCAGTTGCGGTTGGATACAGACTTTTTCTGATAGTCTGCTTCTTAATTCCTATTTTCCAAAGAGCAATTCCCCAATATACTGGAATCAGCATTACAAATGATTCATAACTTACTAGATTTATAAATAAAAGCACTAAAGATGCGAGTAGTGCCCTTTTTCTTCCGGTTTCCAAGTAATTTATAAAAAAGACGAATGAAAGCAATAAAAAGGCGAAAGGTATATTGAATAATGTATTAAATGCATTGGGAGCCGTATGCTCAAACGTAATCGGCAAAAATACGACTGCTGACAAGCCACATGTGATAGCAAAGCGTCTATTTTTAAGCAACTTAAATAGAAACAGTGAAAACATGCCAGCATCCAATAATATGGACAGTATTTGCAATATTCGAAACGTCCAATTACCATTTCCCAGGAATCCTAAATACATGCTCAATGGATCTACAATTGCAGACAGAGCCCTCCCCTTTGCGACATAGTCCTCAATTGCATAATGTTTGAAAAACTGCGTAAATCCTTTCATGCTCCAAAGCCTGGTCTGCAATTCATCGTTACACATAATTTTTTGCTTATATAACGGAATAGCGACCAGTAAAAGCAACAGCGCAACAGATAGACATAAGCACTGATTTTTCTTATAGATTTTCGCAACTTGCTGCTTAGCCTTTATTGCTTTATGCATTAATTCTTTCTTTGTAGCTACAAGGCTATTGGCTATTTCCGTATTGATGAGCACATTCCATATGTCTATATAGCGCTGTTTGCTTTGGCCCAGCAAAAAAACAGCCATTTGATTGCGCATCATTAATCTCCACGTTGTCAAGCTTAGTGCAATGGCCCCTGCTGCTATAATAAACCAATATTTTTCTTCCAAGATCGGAGAGGACATAGTGCCTGGAATAAGACACGAAAAATCTGCTTTAGTAATTAAGCCTCCCAAATAAAAGGGAAAGTACATAACCTTAAAAAAGGTAAAATGAAAAAACAAAATCCCCATTGTATTCTTTCCAATAAAACAAAGTGCTTTCCCGATTTTTGAAAAAAATCGGCTTATAAACAATGAAAGTCCATAAACGAAAAGGATACCATTCAGTGCACTTATTCCATCCAATAGTAGATGGGAAAATGAGCGTGATGGCCAATCTATAGCGATATGTAGATAATGGCTAATCATCCACATACATATCACGGATATAATGATACAAGACATCCAAATATTTCTATTTCCAGCTATCCATTCAAGAATATTTATGCTCTGAAAATAATACCCTAACGCATAAAAGAAATTTCCAATGAGCACTAAGTCCAGGGGGAACATTCCTATGTGTGGTATATGTCCCATATCAACCATAACATATCCGATGATATATAATCCAGCGCAAATAAGCATATGGTATGTGGGAGATTTGTATGTCAACAAATATATGAACCTGTTTAGGATGCACACACCAAATAAAGTAATCAAGAACCAGTTGGCACCTAAAACATCCACATAGATATCACCACGTAAAAAAAATGTCCTCAGTGCTTGGCTCCAACCAGGAAACTCCCAAGCAGATAATGTTATATCATAGTTCCCTAAATGTAACAGCCATAAGACGATAAGGCCAAACAGTACAGTTACAATAGCCGGAAGAAGAACTGAGAAAAATTTGTCAAAAAATGTACGAATAAAACTTCTTTTCTCAGGATGGGACATATATCCAGATAAGAAGAAAAAAGCTGCCATATGGAACTGATAAATATATTTATTGAAGAGACCTGTACTATGACCTATCACCATAAAAACGATTAAAATACCCCTACAGATATCAAGCCATTCAAGTCTCTTTATATTGTATCTGGTATATTCCATGCTGCAACTCCCTTGAAAGCCCAAAGGCCATAGCCAAAAAGGTTTCTATATTTCACTTTTTCGCGTTATAAATCCAGCTTCAAGACTCTTTCCGCTTCCTGTTCAGTAAAATATTCACTAATAAATTCTATCCCTGCATCCGACATCTCTTTAAGCCTGTCATAATCTGAGTATAAGCCACAGATGATATCTGCCATCCGGTCAGCGTCATCCTCAACTACCATGTTCCCCATCCCCGCATCCAGCCCTTCCGCCCCTATGGTGGTCGTGACCAAGGGTATCTGGAAGTACGCCGCCTCCACGACCTTGCCCTTGACGCCTGCCCCTACCCTCAGCGGCACCACCGCCATGCGGCATTCCCGGTACAGCGCATGCAGGCCTTCATCCGGCAGGAAGCCTTCTATGATGACGTTGTCGCTTGCCATGTCCTGGATTTCCACAGGGACCTTCCCGCCGACCACATGCCACCTCATGTCCGGATGCCTTTCCAGGATTTTCGGGAAGACCTCCTTCCCGAACCATAATACCGCATCGATATTAGGCGGATGCCCGAAGCCACCCACATAGAGCAGGTCGTGCCTCTCCCTGAAGTCCTTGTTGACGCCCGTCGGCATGTCTTCATATATATAGAGCGGTATGTTGCGGATTGGTTTCCCAGGGAAGGCCTCCTGCATGATTCCCTGTTCGTAGCTGCCCACCACATGCCCCACATCTGCCTTTTCGAAAAGCTCATGCTCTATCTTCTTCCAGCGCTCGGAAGACTTCAGCCTCTCCTCGTCATGGGTCAGCATGTACTCCCGGTACTCCCTGATATGGTGCAGGTCGTGGGCGAAATAGAACACCTTCGCGCGGCCATGCCTCTTCACCAGGTCTATATACTTGATGGAGATGTGCGGCCTCTGCAGATAGACATAGTCGAAATAGTGCAGGTTGTCCGCGAGCCATTCCTTCCAGTTGTTGAAGTAGTAGTTGCCGTACAGCACCTCGATGCCATGCTGGTTCAGGTCTGTGGTGTAGGGCTCATGCTTATAGAAGTTGTCCCCTATGAAGGTGACCTTGAAGCCCATCCTGACGAACAGCAGGAGGTACATGTAGGTGCATTTCCCGCCGGCGTCCTTGTCGTAGTGGGGGACGTAGTGGTCCACCACCAGGATATGCTTTTTGTTGCGGCTGCGGTCCTTTGCGAGGAACACATCCTCCCCGTTCGGGAAATGCTCCTTCTCCAGCACGTCCTTCCACTTCTCATAGAACTTCTCCTGGTTCACGGTCTGGTACGCCTTCTGGCCCGCGGAGACGTCCGTCCCGTTCGAGATGCCCTCGAAGTGCACCACGACAGAGAGCGGCTGGTACACCACCCTGTAGCCGCGCCGTCTGACCTCGAAGGCCAGGTCTGGATCCTCATAGTATGCCGGGGCGTAGCGCTGGTCGAAGCCGCCGATCTCCTCCCAGAGGCTGCGGCGGACCATGAGGGAGGCGCCGGAGATATAGTCCACCTCTTTGACATAGTTGTACTCGGGATCCTCAGGGTTCTGCATGTGCCCATAGTTCCAGGCGGATGCATCGTTCCAGAAGATGCCCCCCGCCTCCTGGAGGTGCCCGTCTGAGTAGACCAGCTTGGAGCCGGTGAGCCCCACGGTGGGGTCGCCCTCCATCAGTTCCACGAGCGGCCGCAGCCAGTCGGCCTGCACCTGGGTGTCGTTGTTCAGGAACAGGATGTACCTCCCCCTTGCCTGGGCGGCCGCGTTGTTGCAGTTCAGCAGGAAACGGAGGTTCTCCTGGTTGCGGACGATGCGTATGCCGGAGATGGCCTTCCCTATATCCCGCGTCAGGTCGGTGGAGCAGTCGTCCGCCAGCAGGACCTCATAGGAGATGTCTCCGCTATGCTTCAAAATGGACTCCAGGCAGTGGTAGGTATAGTCGAACTGGTTGTAGACCGGAATCACTATGGTCACAAGCGGATCCTCCGGCAGCTCGAAATGCAAGGGCGCGTAGTCTTCCAGGGCATGAGATGGCTCCCCGCCGCTTTCCACCTGTGTCACGTCCAGCTTCTCCATGGCCCCGTCCACGGAACCGGAACGCTCGAACTCCTCCACCAGCCGCAGGTGGCTGGACGCACTGCCGGTTCCCTCGGTCTTCAGGATGGTAAAGCAGTTCCTTATCCTCCTGGGATTGACCATACGGGCCATCCTTATGGGATGGCGGGCGGCTTTTGCCAGGAGCTTGCAGAAGAAGCGCCTCTTGCTGTCCACCGGCAGGAGGAAGACACTTATCCTGCGGAACGCCAGCGCCATGCGGTAGGTACGGGAACGTTTTTCGCGCTCATACTCCC
This sequence comes from uncultured Acetatifactor sp., assembly GCF_948601915.1. Classification (NCBI taxonomy): domain Bacteria; kingdom Bacillati; phylum Bacillota; class Clostridia; order Lachnospirales; family Lachnospiraceae; genus Acetatifactor; species uncultured Acetatifactor sp. The sequence goes on from NZ_CAPDXS010000001.1 coordinate 24,230, forward strand.
GCTCTGTTTCAAGGAGAAGCTGGATATGGCCCTCCTTGTTCAGGATGGTCTGACGCAGATTGGCAATTGTTTCATCCATGCCTTCAGTGACGGACTGATACTGGCTCATAGCATCTCTCAACTGTAGATTTTCTTCTTCAAGAGAATCCATATTCCGCTTTAGTTTGGCATTTGCCTCCAGCTCCAGGATATTGATTTCTTTTAGTGCATTGTTCTCTTTTGCTAAGGCCTGATTTTCGCTTAACAGTTCAACAGCTTTTTTCTCAAATTCCTTCAACACAATATTTTCTTTTGTGAGAGCCAGGTTATTGCTGGACAGGGAGGCGAGCTTTTTCTCGTTTTCCAGATAGTATCGTTCTTTTTCTTCCAAAAGCCTCACATGGGCTGCTTTATTCCAGTATCGGCGCAACAGCTCGGAGAAATCTTCATCCTGTTCTTTTACAGTTTTATGGTAGCAAATAAGGACATCCTCTCCGGCATCTGCTATGTTGAACTGTATATATCTGTCATAACATCTGCCATGCCCATCTACATCTCCGGATGCCATATTGGGAGAATCTACGTGAATCGTGATAAAGGCCAGCGATTTAAAGGCCCATAGCAGTGGACCGTTGTGCTCTATATGTTCCTCTATCTTATAAGCATCAGTTGCGCTTATTGATATTACAGTCCTCCAGGCAAGTGCACCATCATGTCGGTTCCATTCAAAAAAGCTTCTGTCAAAATTAAGTGGGTGGACGGCGGGCCGTATAGCATCATGGCCCGAACTTTCTACGGTTCCGGAAATGACATGCGCCATATGGTCGAAATGAGCCATTAGTCTTCCTTTGATTTTAGTAAGCGGAAGTTCCGGACTATAATTGGGGGCATACCAGAGTGCGGCCTTCAACTGCTCTATATTGTCAATTAAGAGATCGCGTTTTCCGAGCCAATCGGCAAGTCCGTCCATCTTGCTTACAAAATCCGAGTACATATTGTAGACGAGTGTCCTGACTTTGCTGAGGCATCCAAGCAATGTGCCGTGAAAACTTGTACAGAAAAGCGTATCAGCACCTGCTATGATGGACATTATTTCCTCCACCTGTAGGATTCTGTTTATAATGAAACAATCAGATTCATTTGCCATTGACAGTCTTTCGATTACAACTTTGTCGTCATGACACCAATTGATTGCGAAGGCTACAAGTTTCAGATTGTTCTTGCGGCAATAATCAAGCACGCATTTATAGATATCTTCCCAATTATCGAGGGTTCCCATCTGGAATGCGACATATCTGCTATCCTGTTCCAATCCGATTGTCCGATGAGCGCAGAGGCTATTTTCCCTGGCAGTAATGGCCGGGAAATATTCGTCCAGGTTCCATAGGGAATCCGGCACCATATTGTTGCCTGAAACATCTCGCCTGCCATAAAACCTATAAAAGGAATATCTGTCTCTGAACGATATATAAGCAAGGCCCGCCAGCAGTTCTTTGTCTTTGTCAGTTATGTCATGCGGCATTCCGACACTGTTGAACAGAACCCTGAGCCCATGCTTCTTTCCCATTTCGACAGGATAGCGCCATATTCTTCCGTTTTGGTATGAGATGGTCTCGCCATGGATATCCTTAAAGTTGATTGCGTCATAATGGAGAAGTTCTCCACCTCCGACAATGACCGCATCAAAACTGTATTCCCGATGGAGCTCTTCGAACCTCTCATACGGAAATATTTTGTAATCTGAGCTATATGCAGATTGGGCGCTGGTTGGGCTAAAGAAGATGATATTATTTATGACCAGCCTTTTCCTCAATTCAATTTCCAAAGCTTTGGGAAACAGCATATCACCCAAGCTGTTGATATCAAAAGCGCCAAATGCAGCTATATTGTAGCTCATACCGATTTACTCCCATTCATGCCACATATTAAAGATACCGCGCTGCTTCGTATCTGCAGACTTCGATTCCAGCAACATCAACCCCAGTATCTCGTCATAGATGACTTTTTCAGGGGATTGCACCCAAAAATCCAGGAGGTACTTCCCGTTCAGGAACTGGTTCTCGAACCGGAACCGGATTGGAGCTCCCTCCGGTTTGCCCTTATGCTCATGGACGTTCGTGTAGGTTCCATAGCAATACACTCCATCTTCGCGGGTGAACCCCACCGCAAGTACGACTTCCTTCAGCCGGTTCGGATTATCCAGAATCACTTCGATGACATATTTTGCACCAGTTTCAATAACCTGGACGGCCTGTCCACCATCGTCCAATACCTGTATCTTTGATATCAGGCACTGCCCGTTGCCGCCTCTTCTCGAACCTGGTCTACAGAAGGGGCTGACTGTTTTCAGCGTTTCATTCCGCTCCAACTCTTTCTGCCTGCGCTTCATCTCCGCCAGCTCCTCCCTGCGCTTGCGCTCATTCTCTTCTTTTTGCGCTCTGGCGGCGTCCCTGCGCCTACGATCTTCCTGTTCCTGGGCTTCCTTCCGGTGTTGCTCCTCCTGTTCCTTCCGGAGCCTTTCCTGCTGCTCCCGTATCCGTTTCTCCAGCTCCGCCTTCTTCTGCTGCTCCTCGAACTCTATGCGGTCCAGCCGCCGGCCCTCCATGGCCGCCAGATACGCCTCGCCTATGAACTTGGGCGTGCCCTCCTCCCGGATCGCACCGTCCTCTATCCAAATCAGCCGGTCGCATATCTTGTACATCTGCTCCATGGAATGGGAGACTATCACGATGGTGGTGCCCTTCCCCTTGATCTCCTTGAGCCTCTCGAAGCACTTCCTCTGGAAGGCGGCATCGCCTACCGCCAGAATCTCATCGATCAGCAGCACGTCCGCGTCCACGTTGATGGCCACGGCGAAGGCCAGGCGCATGTACATGCCCGAGGAATAGGTCCTCACCGGGCTGTCGATGAAGCCCTCCAGCTCGGAAAACCGGATGATGGCGTCCATCCTCCTCGCGACCTCCTTCCGGGTGAGCCCGAAGATCGAGGCGTTGGTGTAGATGTTCTCCCGGCCGGTCATGTCCGGGTGGAAGCCGGCCCCCAGCTCTATGAGGCTGGACACCCGGCCGTTCACCGTGACCCGCCCTTCGTTGGGGTACAGTATCCTGGTCAGGAGCTTCAGGGTGGTGCTCTTCCCGCAGCCGTTCTTCCCGATCAGGCCTACAGCCTCCCCCCTGCGCACCTGGAAGCTTATCCCGTCCAGCACCGTGACGTCCCTGTGCCTTGTGCGGGAAGGGCTTATGAAGCGCTCCTTCAGGGAGGCCGCCTTGTCCTGGTAGGACCTGAAGCGCTTCCTTACATTATCCACGTCTATGGCGATATCCTGGCTTAGTGCCAATGCATCCTTCTCCACTTACATCTCCTCCGCGAAGTTCCTCTCGAGGACCATGAAAATCAACGCCCCGGCCAAGAAGGCGACGCAGCTGTAGGCCCCTGCCAGCGCCAGGTAGGGGCCGGTGGGCTCTATCCGGTAGTACAGTATCTGGTGGAACATCTCCACTATGGGAGTCATGGGGTTGAGCATGATCAGCCGCCTGTACTGCTCCGGCACGTAGTCGACCGTGTACATGATTGGGGTGACATAGATCCATGCCATCATGAGCACGCTGACGATCTGCTCCATGTCCCGGAAGTATACCGTGGCCGCCGACAGCGCCAAGGCGATGCCCAATGCCAGCAGGTACTCCAGGAGCATCACCAGGGGGAGGTAGAGCATCGCCTCCCAGCGGAACCCGAAGCCGGACACCAGCACGGCCAGGAAGACGATGGCGAAGCTGAAGAGCATGTTCACGAAGGCGCTGGTCACGTAGGAGATGGGGATTACCTCCCTGGGGAAGGCAATCTTCTTGACCATCTCGGCCTGGGCGCGGACGCAGGTCGTGCCCCCCTGGACACAGGTGTTGAAGAAGGTCCAGGGCATCATGCCGATGATCAGATAGAGGTAGAACTTCTCTATCTGGACCCGGAATATCACGGAGAACACCGCGGAGTAGACCACCACCTGGCACAGGGGGTTGATGTAAGTCCAGAGGAAGCCGAGCACGGAGCCCTTGTAGCGCCCCCTGAGCTCCCGCCTGACCAGGCTCCTCACCATGTCCCTGTATGCATATAGCTCCTTGACCTTTCGTACCATCTCATGTCTCCATCCGGAACCCCTGGGCCTGGAGGGGCGAACGCCTGATAACGCGCCATTATCATCGGTTGATGTCCTCCAGGTACCATCCCCCCACCAACATATTCCGCATAAACACATTGAGCCAAGCAGATAATTATGGTATCATTGTAATAAATCATCACCGTCAGCAGCGAAACATGGCAAGGATCGTTGGCATAAGCAAGCTGGATTTTGAGGATGGCATTACAAAGGATATCTTTTATATAGCTCTCTGCTGGCGAAAGGCCTCCCGGCGGAACGGATTCGGAAGTACGGCTTTGCGTTCTGGGAGAAGGAAGTGCTGATTGGATGACGGATTGGAGGTAATGGCATGACTGAAGAAAGGCTGATATCCTTACTTGAAATTGGGGAAAATACGGCTGTGGAGTTCAAACGCTGCGGTAATGGTATAGAATCTGATACCTATGAGACGGTCTGCTCCTTCCTGAATCGGTTTGGCGGAGATATCTTTTTGGGTGTTCGCGATGATGGTACTGTGGAGGGTATTCCTGAGCAGGCTGTACGCGACAACATGAAAAATTTCGTAAAGATGGTAAACAATCCCGACATCATAAGTCCTACGATATACCTTGTCCCGGAAAAGATTATATTTGAAGGTAAATCCATTATCTATATCCATATACCGCCCAGTTCGGAGGTGCATCGCTATAAAAAGGTAATCTACGACCGTGTGGATGATGCCGATGTGCGCGTCACCTCCACCAGCCAGATTGCTGCTATGTATATCCGTAAACAGAATATCTTTACGGAAAAGAAAATCTATCCATATGTGAAAGAAGAGCACTTGCGCCTGGACCTCCTGCCGCTTTGCAGGAGACGTGCTGTCAATAAACGCCAGGACCACCCATGGAAGGATATGACAGATGAAGCGCTGTTGAAAAGCGCAGGCCTTTTCAGCGAGGATTTTTCTACCGGGGAAAAGGGCTTTAACCTGGCGGCCGTGATGCTTTTAGGAAAGGATGATGTGATTCAGTCTATCTGTCCTGCGTACAGGACGGATGCCATCCTGCGGAAAGTCAATAAGGATCGCTATGATGACAGAGAAATCGTAAAGACGAATCTAATTGAAAGCTATGAAGCCCTCATGGCATTTGCCAAAAAACATTTATGGGATAAATTCTATCTGGAAGACAGCCTGAACGTAAGCCTCAGAGATAATATTGCGCGTGAAATGCTCACGAACATGCTGATTCATCGAGAATTTACCAGCCCGTTCATCGCTAAATTCATCATAGAAGAAAATCAGATGTATGTGGAGAATGCCTGTCGGGCTTTGAGGATTGGAGAAATCACACCGGAGAACCTGTCGCCTGTCCCTAAAAATCCGCTGATAGCCGCTTTTTTCAATCAAATAGGAAATGCGGACGAACTCGGTTCCGGCACCAGAAACCTGTATAAGTATAGCAAACGGTATTCTGGAAAGAATCCCAGCATCATAGAGGGCGATATCTTTGAAATTATTGTTCCGTTGGACGACGCCTATTCCTTTGATGCTGAATATATGCCCAATGATAAGGTCGGAGATAGGGTCGGAGATAAGGTCGGAGATAAGGTCGGAGAACCTGATTTTTATCAGTTGACTGAAAACCAGCGCCGTATCCTCAGTAGCCTGGAACAGAATCCCAGAGTGTCCGCCGCGCACCTAGCGGAAGAAATCGGTATTTCTTCCAGGAAGGTGGAAAATAACCTAAAAAAGTTGAAAGAAATCGGCCTCTTGCAGCGCCATGGATCACCCAGGAAAGGGTATTGGAGCATAAACCAGGGCTGGCGATGATGAGGCAAGCGCGGAAAGGTACTCTGGATTTTTATCCTGATGAATACATGCTTTTGGAATTTCTGGCTATAGGGGCTACCCAGGATTTTATCGACCTAGTGCCGTCTCCGATGATAAATCACACATTTAAAGAACTATGGGCTTCCAGTGGCCGTTAGAAGGCAAAAATATATATGAGGCGCTGATGATATGGTAACAACAAGCAGAGCATGGTAAGACAGAAATTCCCCACAGCATAGCTGTGGGGAATTAGGCCTCGAAGTAGTTATAGGTAAGACGCTGTCCCAGAATATAGCAATGTTGTCCGGCTTTACTGTATAGATTGCCGTCTGGATAATCCCGCTTGCACACTCAAAATGCCAGGTAGTACATATAAAACCATCCTTGACTATAAGGCTACAATAGTTTGTTCAACATCTGTATTTCACTCCATGCAGCATTTTGAACATTAAATGATTTAGATGTGGTGATACCTTCTTGCTGCATTTCTGATAACTTATCAGGTGTATCTAGCACGTCGCATATCCGTTCACATACTACAGCAACATTGCCTGTATCTACAATTATTGCATTTTCTTTATCACGTGCAAATTTGCCGACACCACCTTCTTTGGGCAAAACTGGCAGACATCCCAAACACATGCTTTCCAAACCGGTTCTCCCAAATGCTTGGTATGTAGACATATCTAAAAATATATCTGACGCTGCCAAAAGTTTTGCTACTTCCCACCTTTTTAATACTCCATAATTTTGGTATTCAAAATCAAAAATACCCAGTTGTTGTATTTCTTCATCACTACAACCAAATAATGCGATGCGTATGCCGGCATCATACTTTTTCTTCAGATACTGCAACACCTCCATTGTTCCTTTAGGATTTCTCCGAATCGTTTTAGGCCGTACCATAGCACATATAGTCGGACGTGCCTTCTTTTTTTTATGCTTTATGACGAAAGGATTATAAAGTCGCGTATCCAGACTTGGCTCAACGAGGTTTACTTTAACATCATGGTATTTTTGTACAGTATCAGCAATCCACTCTGTCTTCGCAAATAAACACATGCCTGGAATCCGAGTATAAGAAAGCTTCGCCTCCTGAAAATATTCTTCTGTTTTGTCGAAGAAATAAGGCTCGTAATCCTGGATATAATACCCGACTTGAATTTGAGGACATTTTTCCTTAATGCCCTGAACCAACTTAACAGTAGTGAATATAGTAGCAATCACTACATCGTACTTATCCGCGACATTCATGAAGCTATCATAGGATCTCTTGTCAAAATATCTGACATATTTAGCTATTTCAGGATAGTTTTGGGTGAATCCAGCCTTATAGTTAATTGAATTAATAATATCGACTTCAATTCCTAAGTTCCGCATACCGGCAACCTCCTGGCATACCGAATTAGCTCCACCACTACCACCTTTAGCAGTCAGGACAAATGCTACTTTTTTCCCAATCAATTTTTCGAATTTTTTATAATATTCATCAATAGCCTCTTTGATTTCTTCACGTATTACCCGTAACTCAGCACATGTTTCCATGCTTTTTCCTACACCAGAATAAACATCGGCACCATGTTTTTCTTTTAAGATAGGCTTTGAGGCTGCCCCCAGTTCCTTCCTCACTGTATGGGTAAAGCTCTTAGATTTCTCATGGAAGATATATGTGTCATCCACGATTCTAAGCTCAAATCCCGCCTTCGAAGCGCGGATACAATAATCCACTTCTTCCCCATACCCTTTAGGAAAATTAACTTCATCCAAATAGCCAATGGCATTTATTACATCCCGACTAATCATAAAGCAGAATCCATTCAAAGAAGCCACTGCCGGATACCTGGACTTAGAAACTTTTTCAACAATTAAGCCCATCATATCAATGGTCATGCCATTTCTTAAAGTATTGATTTTCCAGTCTCCAGTCATCGAATCTCTGATTTCCGGCACGCTTTGGTAGCTGGCGGCATTTGACAAAGGGCTGACAATGCCTGCGGCTTTATGTTGTTCAAAACAATTCAACATTTTTTCGGCCCAAGAATCAGTTACAATCGTATCACTGTTCAGCAGAATGACATAATCGCTTTTGGACATTCTTAGGCCAATATTAGCCGACTTTGTATAGCCCAAAGCCTCCTCGTTACGATGCAGCTTACAACCTGTTAGTTCTACATATTTCTCCACATATTGCCTCGTGTCATTATCGCTGCCGTCATCGACCAGTATAATTTCATACGGAAAAGTCCTTTTCTCCCAGACAGAATTTAGACATTCTATTACATCATTTAAAGCATTGTGGATACAGATAACCAGGGAAATGGTGTTGGTTTCAACATCAGCATCATAAATGCTTTGCTTTTCGTATTCCGACAAATCTGGATATAGGTTATTTATATTCTCTTTTTTTGGTTCTTCAACATCATTTTTTATTTTAACATCTTTTGAAAAAAACTTAGTTCTAATGCTGTTTACGCCCTTTCTTATGATAAATGATAAAATCTTTTGGGGCGAATGATAAGCCTTCGACAAAGCAATAGTCATCTTAAATAATCTAGATTCATAAAGATGCTGCAGTTCTTTTTGAAGATCGCGACATTGTTTTCTGCTTTTTCGCCCTTCTTCTCGCAATTTCAAATTGTTCCCTTCTAAAATATCGCACTTTTCTGACAACTCTCTTTGGATGTCGCTACACTGCTTTTTGAAATATTCCACTTCTTCCTGTATTTTTTCTTTTTCTTCTTGTAATAGCTGGTTGCTTCTTTCTGTTATAGCGCATTTTTCCAATAGTTCTTTTTGCATGAGTTCATATTTGAGTTCATGTTGTCTCTCTGCTTTTTTTGCTTCTTCTTGTAATATCCGATTATTCTCTTCGTACATTGAACAGGATTCAGATAAATCCTTCATTTTCTCAAATAAGAAATCCTTCTCTTTAAGATATATGCCTTCTGCTTTTTTCAGAGATTCCATTGCTTCTTGATACTTATTTTTATAGATATAGCGCCCTTGAAAAAATTCAATTCGGTTTTCTTCTGTTTGCCTTATTAAAAATTTTAAGGTATCGATATTATTTATATAATCAGAAACTTTTTTATAGGTTTTTTTCTTTTTTATGATACCCAATCCATTGCAGCATTCTATATTAAGAAACTCATATTCTGGATTTTCATTCACGAAATCCTCTATTGCGGTTAGGACACCATTTCTGGGCGTGCCATATGCAATAGCGTTGCACAGATTTCCGTTTATCCCATCATCCTGAAGCTCATTATAGCCGTATTTTATCCCTTTTTTATCATAGCGATTTCTGTATTCTGCAGGTATGGTATCCGGATTGTAATATAAATCCCTTCTGGCATAAGGCCAGCCAATATCATGAAGCAGAATCAATATCTCTTTATCTCCACAGGCAATGGCCGCATATCTTAATTCATTATATACAGTATACCAATTGTGGTCACCATCTATTAAATAGACATCAAACGCTGGTAATTCAGGAAGCACCTCCAGCGATAGACCGATGTGCATCTTAAATGCAAAATTGCTATCCTTTTCCCAGGATTTGTAATCAAAGTTAGGAAATGGATCTATGGACTGCACTTTTCCTTCTACCGCACCCACATATTCAATAACCCTTTTTGTTGTATAGCCATTTTGCGCCCCGATTTCCAAGACGCTTCTTGCGTCAATCATCTCCAATACAGGCTTGATAATTGTTTCCCAAAATCTGTACATCCCAACCTCCCGATTTAAGCAATAAATCTCAACTTGTATATTTTTTCTTTACCAGCATCAAAACGTATTGTACACAGCACAAAAAGCAGATTCCCACACCGATTTTTAGCCCAGCTACTACATCAAATGGAGCAAATTCAGCATAATACATCCCTCTTATATCAATTACCCTCGTGCTGCTATATTTGAAAAAAGATATATCCACATCACATTTTCCCAAGTCGTTCATGCCATTACACAAGACGATGTCCCTGCTGTCAACCAGCGTCTTCTGGTCATCGTAGAAGCTGACCGAAACGGTCTCCTGCCTTTCTGGAAGGTTACCGACCTTGAGCAGAATATGCTGGCCTTTCGGTATTTCGCTGACGACCTTATTTTCTTCCACCGAATAAGGGGCTTCATAGATGCTTGTCCCATTACCATTCTGCCCTAAAAAACGCAATCCATTTATGCCGACTATGGCATAAACTATCGAGAGCAGCAATAATGCCAAAACCCACTTAATATGCTTTCCGAGTTCCTTTCTTAGAAATATCCTCATTATACAGCTTCAATCCTTCCTCGACATCACCATCGTAAGCAATTTTCCCGTCTCTGATATAGATTATCCTGTTACAAAACTGCCGAATCAAAACGTCAGAATGTGATGAAAAGAGCACTGCTTTTCCGGCCTTGAATAATTCCATAATCTTAGCGCGGGATTTGTTCTGGAATGATTTGTCCCCTACAGCAAGCACCTCATCAACAATTAAGATATCCGGATTACAGTACACAGCCAGCGCGAACCCCAGCCGTGCAGACATTCCGGAAGAGTACATTCTCACAGGTCTGTCAAAATACTCGCCTAGTTCCACAAATTCTTCAATATCGCCAATGATGCTATCGATTTCACTTTTGCCCATTCCCATGATGGTTCCCTTATAGTATATGTTTTTCCGCCCGGTATAATCAGGATTGAATCCGGCAGACAGGTTGATGAGGGAGCCTACCTTTCCGTTTACCTGAATATGCCCGGCAGTGGGGAAAGTGATGCCCGCGATGATTTTCATCAAGGTAGACTTTCCGGCGCCGTTGATGCCAATCAAACCTACCACTTCACTGTCTTTTACAGTGAAGGAGATGTGATTCAGGACTTCACGTCTGCTCTGATATCCTTTGTGCGTAAATACCCATTGCAATATCTTCCAATCCTTGTCAAACAGGACATAGGTCTTGCAGACATCTTTTACTACAATCATATCATCCATATGCTCCGTCCCCTTTTATATGAAATCCGCATAGTGCTTCCGCAGCTTGTACTGGGCATAGCATCCCAAGGCAAAGACCGCGGTTATGCTTATCCAAAAATAAGCACTGTATCCGATGTTCTGTGTCATACCCTGCACGAAGACATTTCGGAACCCTCGGATAACATAGACCATGGGATTGATTCGGAGCAGTATATGAATTAAAGTGCTGTCTACCTTATCATAGCTCCACATAATAGGCAGGGAGTATATGATCACACGCACGATTGCCAGGTAGAGCTGATGGAAGTCTTCCGACACTGCTACAAAGGCCGAAAGCAAAAGGTTCATACTGACCATCAGATAGACCAAGGCGATGAAGTAATAGAAAAACAAAACAACACTGAAACATTTCAGGTATCCGAACAAAGTGAGCGCAATCAGCAGGATGAAAAAAGTAAAGAACCTGCGAAACACGATACTCAGCACTTCGATCGTAGGAAGTATCGTTATTGGAAACCGAATGCTTTGCACAATCCCTTTATTGGATAGGATCGCGCGGCTTCCCTGGTTCAGCATATCGCTGATGAAAAACCAGGGAATCAGTCCGGTCAGCAGGTACACGATGCTGTTCATACCATCTATCTTTCCGAATCCGGATATCAACAGGCGGAACATGATGAATACCAGGATATATACAATGTCATGAAAGTATGTCCATAAGATGCCAAGACTGCTGCGAACGGTCTGCTTTTCTGTATTGATCAGAGCCATTTTGATAATCTGGCGGTAATTCTCCCTATGCTCTTTTAGGATAAATCCGATTGCCTTAAACATCTTGATCCTCCGTTAACAGCAGGTCATACAGATTCATGTAGTCTTTTCCCATATCAGCTACCGTCCGTATTGGCTGCCCCAATGCTTCATCGCATAATTTGCTGTAGGCAGCCCGGTCTTCACTTATCTTGCAAATCGTGTGATATGCGGCAATGGGATTTTTCAGGTCAGCCAGTATGCATCCGCCTTTTATTCCCCGTTCCCGCAGAGTACCTATATCGCTTACTACGCAAGGGAGGCCGCAGCTGAAGGCTTCCGTGATAATGTGGCAGTAGGTTTCGGGCCAGATGGAGAATACGCCGACATAAGAAGGCCTTATCCTGGCAGCGTAATTCCTGAAATCGTCCCTGATATATCTGCCGTAATATTTCACTTTCTGCTTCAGGCTTTCCGGCAGGCTTCCGATACAATGGAATTCTAGCCGACCTTCTTTGTCGGCATCTATCAATTCGGAAATATATCCGGCTCCCTTATTGTAGCTGATATTTCCTGCCAGTAATATCTTAATCTTTCCGCCACCATCAGGTATGCTGCCATAATACTCTCTCGGATAGAGAAAGTCCCTCCCATGCTCATATATCCTGATCTGCCCCTTTAGGCTGGGGAATATCTTTTCATACACATCACGACTGTATGCCGAAGTCGTGACATAGGCATTTATTTTTCCCAGAATATCAGCCACAGGGCCACGCCAGTTAGCCGCGACCCATTTAGGCACGTTTTTTGAAATCTTAATCTGCGATACATCCATCTGACACCGCCCGGAGGAAGAATCACAGTCCGCTCCGCAGTATTCCCCTTTCCCATTGACCAGATTGATTGTAGGGCAGATATAATAGAAATCATGGAAGGAGAGCACGCAAGGGACATTCATCCAATTGGCTGCATCTATTATGTCAAATGTATGCATATACAAATGACGGATATGGACAATATCAATATGGCAATGATGCAGCACATTATAGTAAATATTCCGCCATTCCGGGACATACAGGCTATTTATGTCCCACTTATATGCCAAATCCCATTTTTGCAATTGATGAAGAGCCCCGTCCGTAAGCTGATATAAGCGCAATGTACTGCAATTGCTATTCAGCAGAAATACGTTCCACCCCTGTGAACATACATACCCCATCAAATCTTCGTTGGTCTTTACACTGCCTCCCTTTTCCTGATGAATGATATACAGGATATTCCGTTTTCCGGAAATTCCATGAAGCTGTTCTGCTGTCTCCCGCTTTATCTTCTGCCGAATCGATTCCAGCCGTTCTGAATTCAGCATATTTTTCACAAGATACTCATACTGCGGATACCTGGATAAAAGAATCTCATAGTTGTTGCGCAGCAGCTTCTGTTTCTTATGACCGAAGGAAGCCGTATGGTGGTGAAAAATATAGGTATCGTCACTTATGATATTCTCATATCCCTTTGATATGACTCGCATGCAAAAGTCATTTTCTTCGCAATATCCCTTGCCAAAGGTATCTTCGTCAAAGAGGCCCACATGTTCAAAGGCGTCTCTCTTGATATACATGCAAAATCCATTCCCTGTAGGAACCCGTTCATATGTGTGGACAGATTGATTTTCCACCAGCTTAGCCATATCTTCCAGCGTCCATCCGTCAGGCAGATTGTTATCTGCGTTAATTTCCGGAACGCTGAATGCCCCTGCCGCGTTGGACAGAGGCGTAACTGTCATGATCCTTTCATCTGAATACGCGGCAATCGTCAATTTTTCAAGCCACTTTTTGGTCACTACAGTGTCGCTATTGAGAAGCACCACATCTGTATTGCAGGCCTGTATCCCTATATTGATGGATTTAACATATCCCAGGTTCCGGGGATTTGTCACTACCATGACATTTTGCTGGGACTTATACGATGATAACAGCTCTTCTATTCTGGAGTCTGTGCTGCAATCATTTATCAGTATAATCTGAAATGGCGCTGCTGTGTTCCTTAGAATGGAATCAACGCAACATTTTAACTCATCATAGGCGTTGAACACAGGAATAATGATTGCAACGCCTGTCTGCCGGACTTTGCCAGAAGCATATTCTATCTGCAGAAAATCCAAGTCAATCATCCCTTTTGCCGAGGCATCGCTTTTGGGGATGCTGGATTCGATGTCTTTCGCATCTGTTTGCTGCTGCTTGTATCGCTTGACCAGGCGGAACAGCGCAGCAGGCAATCTGTAACAACGGAGAGGATGCCTCAATGCATCCACTAACAGGCACCCCAATTGATACTGGAAGGTGTTGGCATACCATGTACATAGATTTTGGTAGCTTTCTTTTTCGTGCTGCCACCTCTGCCGCTCCTGCTCATATGCCTGTTCCGTAGCTTTGAGCTGTTCTGCAAGTTTTTCTTCCATAATAAATATCTCTTCTCAGAATCTAATCCCTCATATATAAATCCCGTGTGTAAACCTTATCTTTCACATCCGCTAAGTCTGCGGCATATCGATTTGAAACTATGACATCCGACATTTCTTTAAACTCTTTTAAATCCTGTATTATCCTACTGCCGAAAAAGAGTTTACCCGAATATGTCGGTTCATATACAACAACCTCTATTCCCTTTGCCTTTATGCGCTTCATGATGCCCTGTACACTGCTGTGACGGAAGTTGTCGGAATCGGCTTTCATTGTAAGCCTGTAAATGCCGACTGTATAATTTTTGTCCATGTCATCATAAAATCCGGCTTTCCGCAGAATCCTCTCGGTGACAAAATCCTTTCTGGTTCGGTTCGCTTCGACAACAGCGCTGATCATATTGTTTGGTACGTTATCGTAATTGGCCAGTAGCTGTTTCGTATCTTTGGGGAGACAGTAGCCGCCATATCCAAAAGAAGGATTATTGTAGAAGTCGCCTATTCTGGGATCCAGCCCGATTCCCTCTATGATTTGCCTGCTGTCCAGTCCCCTTATCTCCGTGTATGTATCCAATTCATTAAAGAAAGCGACACGAAGGGCTAAGTAAGTATTAGCAAATAACTTTATTGCTTCGGCTTCTGTTAAATCCGTAAGCAATATGGGCACATCTTTCTTGATGGCACCTTCCTTCAAGAGTTCTGAAAATTGTCGTGCCTTTTCGTAAAGCGATTCGTCTCCTCTGGGAGCGGCTACGATTATCCTCGAGGGGTATAAATTATCATATAATGCCCTTCCTTCCCTTAAGAATTCCGGTGAAAACAAAATATTGCTACACCGCAGCTTCTCGCGGACAGAAACAGTATAGCCCACAGGCACTGTGGATTTGATGACTATGACAGCATTCGGATTGTGCTCAACCACCTGCCGGATTACTGCTTCCACAGAAGTAGTGTCAAAATGATTCTTCTCTGGGTCGTAATTGGTGGGAGTGGATATGATGACATAGTCTGCATCAGAATAAGCTGAACCAGCATCCATCGTAGCCGTCAGATCTAAATCCTTTGTCAAAAGATAGTCCTCAATCTCCTTGTCTGCAATCGGCGATTTATGCTGATTGATTAGATTGATTTTTTTCTGGATGACATCAACAAGTGTTACCTGATTATGCTGTGCCAATAAAGCAGCATTTGACAAACCTACATATCCAGCTCCGGCTATAGTAATTTTCATCTTATAATCCTCTTGTGAAATGGGCAGCCACAATGTTTTGCTCTGATAATCCGCAATTATCATGTGTCCATTAATGGCTATATACTAAATATAACCCGTAAACCAAATGATTTTCCCTCTTCTGGCTGCGAAATCTGTCCATTCACCCCATCTTTCGAACAACCATTATACCAAATCATACAATACATGGGTGATATTTTCAAGTAGTATTTCCTTTTTTTAAGATTTTTCCATCAAATCGGCATTCAGGGTGTTCGCCAATAGCAGATAATTGCGGATTATCAGTTGGTAGCATTCACAACAGGAATCCTGAGACATCAAGGCTGGATAATGGCGCGTTATCAGGCGTTCGCCCCTAAAAGGGCCGATGCCAGCTGGAAAGTGAAGTGGCGGAGATAGGAATCAACAAGTGGTTAAGGAAAATCTACCAATCGATGGAAAGTGGCCGTGCGAGGAAACTATATCTGAAGGCCGACTCCATCGCCCAGAAATATGGTGGGAAGCTATACTGCGGGACGGTCAAGCGGCTCAAGCACCATGTCCGGGACATGGCCGCCAGGCAGGGCGGAGGCGCGGAAAGCGGTACGCTTGAAGACCTGTGCTGGGAGTACGAAAAGGAGGCAGGGCCTACGGAAGTCCCCCTTGTTAGTGTCATCCTATCGGTAGCTGATTGCAGCATCCGTTTAGAGGAATGCCTGGAATGCATCTGCAATCAGTCGTACCCGAACATCGAGGTTCTCATACTGGGATATGGTCTACCGGAAGATAGAAGGAAGGCCATTAAAGAGTATTCGTGCTCCGCCCCCATAAGGACGACAGTGCTTCACGGCGGTCTTGATGCTCCAAGCATGCTGGAGCAGTGGAACGAAGGCCTGAGGGCAGCCAAAGGCTCTTGCGTCTGGTTTCCCAATGGTAGATGCCACTATGGAAGGGACTTCCTGCAGGGGGCCGTGTCCATGTTCTCATACGGCTCTGTCATGGCGGTGTTCGCAGGGAGCCGGCAGCTTCTGGATATCCATGACAGGGACGGGGAGCCCCTGCCCTATGGCCCAGGCATCCACGGATGGAAGAAGCCTTTTTTTATGACGGCACACGATGCAGTTCGCCAAGGCCCTGCATCATACGGCATGGTTCCATCCCTTGGTGGAGCGGTGTTCAAAAACAGGCGGCCGATTCCTTCCGAAGTCGTGGAGGCGTACAGAGGCATGAGGTTCTGTGCCCCATGGATATTCACCCTTCACATGATTCGGGGCGGTGTGATTGGTTATACCGGCGTGGCTGATACCTGCGACCCGCCAGGGCTGGGAAAGCTTCTGCTAGGCGGCGAGGAAGCAGTGCTTTATTATAAGGAAGCGGAAGCGGTTTCAGGTTATATCGCCCGACATTATAAGGTGGGGGACGGATACTATGAGCAGATACTGCAGAGCCTGGCGAGGCAATGTGGAGATGGGGGGGTCAGGGATGCGGAAGCTGCCGTCCGCCAGTGCTATTGCCCAGACAGAATCCGGCTTCTGGAGAAGGAACGGAAACCTAATGTGCTGATGGCCTGCTATGCATTAAGATCTGGAGGCGGCGAGGTCTACCCCATCCATCTGTCAAATGAACTGCGAAGGCATGGGATGGCCGTGACACTGGTCAATTTTGGTATCGAGGAGGAAGAAGAGGGCATCCGGCAGCTTGTTGATGCTGATGTACCTGTCGTTACCATTAAGAGCAGGGATTACCTAAAGCAAATTGTGGCGAGGCTTGGCGGCGAGATTATCCATTCCCATTGCGCCAGCGTTGACGGAGTCATCGCGCAATGGAGGAAGTACGACAGAGGACTGGGGCACCATGTCATAACATTGCACGGCATGTATGAGGCGATGGAGGAGGAAGACTGTGACAGAGTGATTGTGGACACCTGGGAGAGTGGTGCCAGGTATATCTATATCGCGGATAAGAATCTAGAATGCTTCCAGCATCGAGGCTATGATATCGACGACAGGTTTACAAAAATCCCCAACGGTCTGCCGCTCGTGGATGTCAACCCGGTACGACGGGAAACCATGGGGATTCCAGACAATGCATTTGTGCTGGTGACCGCAAGCCGAGGGATTCCTGAAAAGGGCTGGCAAGAGGCAGTCTTGGCGGTGACCGCAGCAAACGAGCGCGGTAGCAGGCCGATTCATCTGGTGGTAGTGGGGGAAGGCGAGATTCGGGCAAAGCTGGAAAGGGATGCACATCCATACATCCATTTCACAGGATTTCGTCCTAATGTAAGAGACTATTTCGCCATGGCGGATGTCGGGCTGGTGCCTACCTATTTCAAAGGTGAAAGCTATCCGCTTGTAGTCATAGAATGCCTGATGACAGGCACTCCTATAATAGCTACGGACATAGCGGAGGTCAGGAACCAGCTCCAGGATGGGAATGGGGATTTGGCGGGCATATTGCTGCCGCTTCATAGCGGGAAGGTTGACGAGGAAGATATTTGCGCCGCCATCCTGAAGCTGGCGGAAGGCGCTGAGGACTATATACGCCTAAAAGGCAGAGTCAGGGGAGCGTGCAGGAAATTCGACATGACAGCCATAGTGGATAGGCATATGCGGCTATACCAGGAGGTGGCGGCGACTTGATTCTGCCTGTAACGACCAGTTTGTGGCGCGTCCCGATAAGATGACGGCATAGATAAAGGGCAAGGAAACAGCAATGAAGGAAATCAAGATTTTTGTGACGCATAGCCCGAACTGCTATACAATGCGGGTAAGGAACTCCATGCTATACGATGTAATCGCCGGGAGCGATTTCCTGCTGCAGGACGTACCGCAGGGCTGCCTCACGGACAACACCGGGGACAACATATCCTCAAAGAACAAGTCCTACTGTGAACTGACTACACAGTATTGGGCATGGAAGAACCAGGATGCTGACTACTTCGGCTTCTGCCATTACAGGAGGTTTTTCAACTTCAGCCCAGAATCCCTGAGGGAGAATTCCTGGGGGACGGTGGAGTATGACTATCTGGATTCCCGCGCTATGGAGGAGCTGCACTTCAACGAAGCCGACATGCGCAGCTGCATCGAAAGATACGATTTCCTGATTGCCAAAGGCGTGGATGCCAGTTGCATGAACGCAGAAAACATCTATGAGCAGTATAGGAATGCCCCGGAGCTCCATATAAGGGATGTGGAGTTGGTGCTGGAGATTATTGAGGAAAGATATCCCTATCTAAGCGGCACGGCAAAACAGTTTTTTGATGGAAAGACCTTCTACCCCTGCAATATGTTCATCATGACAAGGGACATTTTCCAGGAGTATTCTGCGCTTCTCTTCGGGATACTGTCGGAGTTCGAACGGCGTGCGGACATCAGCGACTATTCAAGGGAAGGATACCGCACCATCGGGCATCTGGGCGAGCGCATAGCCGGGATATATTACTTGTATCTGAAGGCACAGGGGAGATTCTGCCTGGGTGAGCTTCAGGTGGCATTGATTCATCATACAGAAGCGGAAGCCGGACCTGTAAAATATGCCGAGGGCACAGTGCCTATAGTATTGGCAGCAAACCAGAAATATGTCCCGATTCTATGTACCTGCATACAGTCCATAACAGATCAGGCGGCCGCGGAGGGGCGGTATCATATCTTTGTCCTCCATACGGATATCGGGAAGGAGAGCCGCGACAGGATAGTCCGGAAGCTATCTTCCGATAATATGGAGATTTCCTTTCTGGATGTAGGGAGCAGGGTGTCCGGATACGCCTTGGAGGCTAAGGAGCATATAACTACAGAGACGTTTTATCGTTTCCTGATACTGGATATTTTCAAGGAATACCACAAGGTCATCTACCTTGACTGTGACATGATAGTATGTTGTGACATAGCGGATTTATACCATACAGAAATGGGAGACGATATGGTCGCGGCGGTGGCTGATGCCGACTTTGCAGGGCAGTGCAACAAAAAGGACTCCGATATGCGGCAATACTGCCAGGATGTACTGGACATGGAGGATCCGTTCGGGTATTTCCAGGCAGGTGTGCTGCTGATGAACATTCAAGAAATGCGGAAGCAGATGACCGTGCCTGAACTGCTGCGCATGGCTGACACGGGGATATACAGATTCTCTGACCAGGACATCTTGAACATTGTCTGCAAGGGAAGGGTGCATTATCTGGACATGGCCTGGAACCTGATAACAGACTGTGACCACTTCCGCTGGCAGCAGGTCATAAAGCATGCGCCTTACTATGTTCTGGACGCATATGAAGGTGCGAGGAGAAAACCCCGCATCATACATTATGCCGGATTCCGGAAGCCCTGGATGAAGCCGGACGAAGATTTTGCAGAAGAGTTCTGGAGGGTCGCGCGGCGGACGGATTATTATGAGATATTGCTCTGGAACAAGATCGGAAGAGCACACGTCTGAACTCCAGTCACCAG
>NZ_CAPDXS010000001.1:43990-52117 GCF_948601915.1 uncultured Acetatifactor sp.
GATTGACGTCGTCTGACATCGTGCAGAAGAAAGAGCCAGAGGATGGCATCTTTTTGGGCACAGCACGGCGTATCATGCGGCACTTCTTTCCTAAGGGGAGCCGGGGGCGCGACTGGGCAATCGGGATGTATTTTAAGCTGAAAAGGAACAGGGGGCAAGGCTCCTCAGGGAAATGACATGAAGCAGAAAAAAATGAACTATCTCGTGATATATGCCAAGGCATTGGCCGTGCTCCTCCTTCTGCTGCTCGTTTTTTACTGGGCGGCTGGCGAGCAGCTTTTCTACAGGGAATCTGCTGGAAGCCGAGGGGACAGCTATGGGAATTGCATCACGGAAGAGGTAACGGACAAGGTATGGATTGACCAGTATTTTGATGTGCAGATGGACAGGGTCATGTCTGTCGGTGTCCTCCTGACATCCAACGGCAAGGAAATCCATTCTGATATGCATTTTACGCTGACGGACATGGCTACTGGTGCGCAGCTGGCGGACAAGGTTGTTCCGGCTGATGCCATTGGGGTAAATGAATACCATTACTTAGAGCTTGAGGAAGGAGCCGTTGGCTTGCGGGGGCATAGGTTCAAGCTGTCCGTGTACTCTGAAAATGGCGAAGAAGGATGTTCGGCAGTGGCCGTATATGACAACTCCATATCTCCAGAGGGCGATGAGCTCTTCATCAATGGAGACACCGTGGCGGGGACATTGAGCTACAGCATTCAGGGAATGGATGATGTGTGGACGGGACATGCCTATCCGCTTTTGGCGTTGGGGCTGATTATGATTCTTTCGGTAGTATACTGGTCTTGCGCGCGACGGTTCGAGAACGGAAGGCACGAGCCTGTATTTGGGACGTTCTTTACCTTGAAAAGGTATGAATTTTTGATTAAGCAGATTGTCAGGCGCGACTTTAAGGTGAAGTACAAGCGCTCCGTGCTGGGCATGCTTTGGAGCCTACTGAACCCGCTCCTCACGATGGTGGTGCAGTATGTAGTCTTTTCCCAGCTGTTCAGGGGAAACATCGAGAACTTTCCAGTATACCTGTTGTCAGGAACGGTCATATTCGGCTTCTTTACGGAATCGGCCGGGCTTGCGTTGATGTCCATCATAGCAAATGCGTCCTTAATCACCAAGGTGTATGTCCCGAAGTATATCTACCCAGTGACGAAGGTGCTTTCATCACTGATTAACCTGTTTCTCTCTATGGTGCCGTTGTTCTTCATGATGATGCTCACAGGGGAGAAGGTGACGAAGGCTTTCCTGCTGCTCCCGCTGATTCTGCTGTGCGTGCTGGCGTTCACCATCGGAATTGGCATGTTGCTGTCCGCGCTGATGGTGTTCTTTAGGGACATGCAGTTTCTGTGGGGCATTATCAGCATGCTGTGGATGTACCTCACGCCGCTCTTCTACCCGGAGACCATTATTCCAGAGCAGTACAGGTTCCTGCATACATTCAATCCTATGTACTATTATGTGAAGGCGTTCCGAACGATTGTGATGGAGGGCATATCTCCAGAGCCGAAGATGTATGCGCTGTGTGCGCTGATGGCGTTCCTGTCGCTGGCTGTCGGTGGTGCTGTGTTCAAGAAGACGCAGGACAGGTTCGCTTTGAATATTTGATGGGGTGACGAGATGGGTAATGAAGTCGTATTAGTCGAGAATGTGTCCATGACGTTCCGACTGGATCAGAACAGGGTGCAGTCCCTGAAGGAGTTCATCGTGAAAAGGCTTTCCCACCAGATGAAGTACAGGGAGTTCTCCGCGCTGAAGGACGTGAGTTTCACCGTGGAGAAGGGCGATGTAGTCGGAATCATCGGCCGCAATGGTTCCGGAAAGAGCACCATCCTGAAATGTATAGCAGGGATTTATAAGCCCACCAGCGGAAGGATAACGGCGAGGGGGAACATTGTCCCCATGCTGGAGCTGGGTTCCGGCTTCGACATGGAGATGACGGGGCAGGAGAACATCTTCCTAAATGGGGCGATACTGGGGTATTCGGAGGATTTTCTGAAGGACAAGTACGATGAAATCGTGGTCTTTTCCGAGTTGGGCGACTTCATATATGAGCCAATCAGGACATATTCCTCTGGCATGCTGATGAGGCTGGCCTTCTCCATCGCCACAGTGGTGAATCCGGAAATCCTGATTGTGGACGAGATTCTTTCGGTAGGGGACGCTCAGTTCCAGGAAAAGAGCCAGGCCCGGATGAACGAGTTGATGGGGGGAGGGACGACAGTATTCTTTGTCTCCCACAACATCGAGCAGATAAAGGAGATGTGCAATAAGGTGGCGTGGCTGAGCCATGGAGAGTTGAAGATGTTTGGGGATACGGCTTCAGTATGCAGAGAATATGAAATATGGACGGAATAAAGGGGACATATCTTTAGCATACAAATGGAGAAACAGGAAGGTAATATATTATGGAGTTTAACTATCAGCAACAACCGGGATTAGAAAATAAGGGGAAATATGTGTCTGATCCAGAGCTGGCTTTGGTGACCATTATCACCCCATATTATAATGCGGGAAAGTATTTTGAGCAGACATTCAATTCCGTCTTGAACCAAACCTTTCCCTGGTTCGAATGGGTTATTATTAACGATGGAACGACAGTGGAGGCTGATATAGAGATACTGAGTTTTTTTGCCCAAAAGGATAAAAGAATCCGGATTGTGAATCAGGAAAATAAGGGGCTGTCAGCGGCCCGCAATGTAGGATTTGAGAACGCGAGGACGGATATTGTCATTCCATTGGACGCAGATGATTTAATCGAACCTCAATATTTGGAGTGCTTATTTTTTGGATTATATTATCATCCGGAGGCCGCATGGTGTTACACCTGTAGCATTGGTTTTGGCGCGGAAGAATATTTGTGGAAATATCCATGGAATGCTGAAAAGTTAAAGACATATAATTTTCTTAATTATTCAGCAGCAATTCGTAAAAAGGATGCAAGAGATATTGGGGGTTATAAGGTTGAAAAGTGGTCCTATTATGAGGACTGGCGATTTTGGCTGGAAATGCTGGCAGCAGATAAGAAGCCTGTGCATTTAGGTACTTGCTTATTCTGGTATAGACGGTTGGACGATGGCATGCTGTCAACAATACGAAAGGATCCGGAAAGGGTAGCATTTTGTGATAAGATTATCCAAGATGCCGCATCTAAGTCGAATGGGGCCATCAAGGCAGTGGAATATCCGCTTAAAAAGACAGAATATCCATACTATAAACCCGTTATGTTTAAATGGGACAAACAGAGAAAGTGGAATCCTATACATGATAAAATCCGCCTACTGCTTTTGATTCCATGGATGGTTATGGGGGGAGCGGATAAGTTCAATCTAGATTTAGTAAAGGGATTGAATAGAGAAAGATTTGATATAAGCATTTTGACGACAGAGGCTTCGGAAAATGTATGGCAGCAAAAGTTTGCGAAATACACGGATGAAATTTTTAACCTACCGGACTTCCTTGATCCTGCACATTATGCAGAGTTTGTAAGCTATTATATCCAAAGCCGGGACATAGATGCGATATTGATAACAGATTCATACATTAGCTATTACATGATACCGTGGCTTAAAAAGGAGTTCCCTCAACTGACTATTTTGGACTATGTCCATATGGAAGAATGGTATTGGCGAAAAGGAGGCTATGCAAGGGTTTCTGGTATATTTGGAGAACTTCTGGATAAAACTTATGTATGTAATAGTGCGACACGTAGGGTGATGATAGAGCACTTCGGGCGGACACCTGAAAGTGTCGAGACGCTATATATTGGTGTAGACAATATTGAATTTGACAGAAACATGGTTCGCCCAGGATATTTATATAATTTATTAGGTATAGAGGAAGGGCGACCGATTGTGCTTTTTCCGTGTCGGATTCATCCACAGAAGAGACCATTTATGCTGCTGGAGATAGCGGATAAGGTTTCCAAGAAGAGACCAGATATCCTATTTGTAATAGTTGGAGAAGGGGAGCAGTTGCCAGCGTTAAAGCTTGCAATTAAGGAAAGAGGACTGGAAGGGATTATTTATTCCATAGGACGTTCAGACAATATGAAAGAATGTTATCGGGACGCTACATTGACTTTGATTTGCTCCATTAAAGAAGGATTGGCGTTGACAGCATATGAGTCATGTGCCATGGGAGTTCCGGTTATCAGCAGTGATGTGGGTGGTCAAAGTGACTTGATTGATGATTATGTTGGAAGATTAATTCCTATGCTTCAAGAGGAGGTAGTCGATTTTGATACAAGGGATTTCAATGAAGAAGAAATAGAAATGTACGAAAAAGCGATTATTGAATTTTGTTCTGATGAATCCCTTTACGAAAGATGTAGCATAAACTGCCGCAAAAGGATTGAGGAAGGATTCTCCATTATTAATATGACACAATCATTTGAAAAAGTAATCGAAGACCTGATTGCCAACGAAAGTCTAGTGGAGAAACGCAGAAGACAGTCCACTTCTTTAAACAAAATGGGATATTTGGCAGAAGAACTGCTTACGAATAAAAATGTTGGGGATATGTGGGAAAGCGAAAGTGGAACTGTTTGGAATGAGAGGTGTTATTTTGAGAAAGGTATGGCTGAAGCAGATGTTACACTAGAAAGAATTTACTCAATGCGGACATGGAAAGTGGTTCAGAAGTATCGGCATTTCATGGTTGATACTAAAGCTGGGAGAGGAATCAGAGGAGTACTTGTAAGAATTTATCGTATTTTTCGCAGGAGATAAATGTGAACGATGAAAATCCTATAAGGAAGCATAAATGGGAGGAATAAATTTTTGAAATATGGGCTATTGGTTTTCAAGGGAACGGATAATATAGGGGACGACATACAGTCTTATTCAGCGGAAAGATTTTTGCCTCAGATAGATTATTTTATTGACCGTGAAAGCTTGAATGTTTTTCGGCCAGATAATGATGTTAAGGTAGCTACTATTATGAATGCATGGTATATGTATAATAAGTGCTGCTGGCCGCCGTCTCCATATATTCTTCCATGCTTTCTGTCTGTACACATTACGGGAAAAGATTTTTTTATGATTGAAGATGATTTTTTTAGCCCATATATTGTTGATTATTTTGGTAAATATGCTCCCATCGGAACCCGGGATAGTAGCACATTGAGACTGTTGCAGTCACATGGTATTGACAGTTTTTTCTCGGCATGTATGACCCTTACCCTTGAAGCAGACAAAAATATGGGTAGAGAAAAAATCATCTATTGTGTTGATGTGGACGATGATGTTACTGCTAAAATTAGGGAGAGGGCATGCTCTTGTCAAATAAGAAATGTTACACATAATATGAGAGGAGATTCAACTGATTTTTGCTGGGAAAAAAGAAGGAAGAATGTCATAGAATTACTTAACCAATATCAAAAAGCACAATGTGTTATTACAACAAGGTTACATTGCGCACTTCCTTGCCTTGCACTGGGGACACCGGTATTGCTGCTTTATAACGATGATGCTGATTCTAAAATGAGAATGGAAGACTATTTGCCATTGCTTCATCATTGCTCTAAGGATGAATTTATGCGTAAAGACATATATGGTGTTATGAATCCTCCCTTGAATAAGAACCTTCATATTGATTTGAGAAGAAATTTAATCAAAAGGGTGGAAAGGTTTCTGAATGATGTAAAAGACTTCAAAGAAAAAGATATAATTCCTGAAAACTATTGGTACGACCAACTAGTAAGGCAATCTGAAATACTTAAAAAGCAGTTGCCGAAGTTAAGGAGGAAAGAAGATTATATTTGGGGGATAGAGCAGGCTAAGAATTATTATGAGAGTCAAATGGAGCCTAAAGATGCACGTATAAGTGAACTGGAATCCTGGGCAACAGAATTAGAACGGACAAAGCAGTATTTAGAGGGACAGGTATTCTATCGGGATTTGCGTATAAAGGAATTAGAGGACTGGTTAAATAATCTAGATGAAGGAAAGAGATATTTAGAGGGACAGGTCGAATTCAAGAATGCAAGAATAGAAGAACTGGAAAAGTGGATTAATGAGTTGGAAGAAGCTAAAAGGTATTTGGAGAAACAGATTGAATATAAAGATGCGAGAATAGGAGAACTCGAGACGTAATTACTTGTGTTATGTAGTAACTATAATTGTAAAGTTATAGATGATGGGGAGAAATATTGTGTAATATGGAAAAACGCAAAAGATTTATAAGTAGGCGGCCTATATGCTTAGTAGCCGCAATAATATCTTTTATAATTTTGATAATTTTTGTTGATTATTTAGTTTGCACAAATATAATAAAAAAGTATCAGGAAATCACGTTGGACAGATTTACCTTATTTGGAGAAGAAGGAAAAAATTTAAAGGATTTTCTCTTAAAAGATGACGGCAGCATAATTTCTGAAACGGATGACCCATGGATTGAGTATGCTTTAGATGAACCAATATATATAAAATCGATTGACATTATAGTAGATTGGATAAACCTTGAAAGGAAGTATGCTCAAGTTTGGCTCATAACAGAAAAAGATGAATGGATAGATCAGGGATTTTATATTCATAGTGGGACAAATACAATTTGGCTAGACGATATTGGGGATGTTGGTAGAATATCCAAACTACGATTGGATTTATTTTCGCAAAGTGGATGCAGTATGGTGGTTAATCAAGTTGTTGTAAATGGCCACAAAACACTAACGATGAAGTATCAATGGTTTTTTATAACAGTTATTATAATTGCTTTATTGATAATTCTTCTGGTTAGAAAAATGAAGATAGAAGGACTTTCGGCATTTCGTGAGTTTAAGGAAGGTGTTATTCTTACGGTAGCACTCTCATTTTTGTGGTGTGTTTTTTCACCATTGGATTTGTACTTTAACAACCAATCAGAATTTTGGTTTGATATATATATTCTTTTGCCTACAGTTTTGGTGATGTTTATGGTAGGAATTTTAGTTGGCACTGGACTTTTGCTGATGCTATTTCTATTTCATAGAAGGATATATCATATTGGTGTGATTTTATATTTGATATTTTTTATCTGTTCCTATATACAGGGAAATTTCCTTGTTAATAACCTTCCTCGATTGGATGGATCTTCATTTGATTGGGGTGAATTTTCAGCAGAAAGAGTGAAAAGCCTTATATTATGGTGTGTTGTTATAGTTGCTGTAACGATGCTTCTTAAATATCTACATCTCAGAAAGATGTATTTTGTAATTAAATATGTATCTGGCGGGATAACCGGGATGCTTATAATTACATTATGTATTGAATGCTATACGACAAATGGATTTCAAAATAAGTTGGACGCAAATATTACTGTAAAAAATCAATTTGAAATGTCGAGCGAACAAAACTTTATCATTCTTGTGTTAGATGCTTTGGATGCTGAAGCTTTTGGTGATGTTATGGAGTATCATCCAGAATATAAGGAGGATTTTTCTGATTTTACATATTTTCCTGATACAATGGGGGCCTATCCCTTTACTGCACGATCGATACCGTTCATTTTATCAGGAGAATGGTTTGAGAATCGGACACTATTCGAAAAATATAATTCAAATATATATAAAAATTCAAGTTTCTTTTCAACGTTAGAAGAGAGAAATTATAAGTTGGGGATATATGAAACCACTGTTCCTACAACTGATAGCAGTATATTTAGATTTGATAATATTATAGAAAGTAATACAGGCCTAACATCCTATGTGGATTTTATAAAATCGGAACTAAAATTAATAGGGTTTAGGTATGCGCCGTTTGATTTCAAGCGATTTTGTGTATTATATTCAAGTGAATTTGACTTACTAAGAAAAAGGGATGAGAGCATATCCTATGAGGGGTTCAGAGACAACAATTTACAATTTTTTAGTAATATACAGACACAACCCATATCTTATACACAGAAAAATACGTTCAAATTCATACATATCGAAGGTGCACACGTTCCCTATCGCTATGACAAAGATGTCAACATCATTCTGGAAGGCGGCACCTACGAACAGAACATAGAAGCCAGTATGACAATTGCCGCTACATATTTAGAGAAATTAAAAAAAGCAGATTCCTATGATAATTCAGTCATCATTATTATGTCAGACCATGGCTATGATGAAGAAGGCACCGAAGAATATGGCCGTCA
>NZ_CAPDXS010000001.1:52127-102403 GCF_948601915.1 uncultured Acetatifactor sp.
CTAATGATAAAAGGCCGCAATGAACACCATGATATGCAGATATCCCAAGCCCCTATATCATATGATGACTTGCAGTCTGCCTACATGAGACTGCTAGATGGTGCAAAAGGGGATGAGGTATTTGACTGGAAGGAAGGGGATAAGCGAGATCGCAGGTTCCTGTTTTACTGGTATTTAGACGAAGACCATATGACTGAGTATATCCAGACCGGAGAAGCCAGTGATTTGACGACAATGGTTCCGACAGGAGTGGAATTCAAGCGCTGAAAGATGAAGACTTACTAATATTAATTTGTAGAAACCTTTATTTCAGAAAATTAGAAATGAACGCATATTTAGCTAGAAAGGACCAAACCAAAATGAAAAAACAACTATTCAAACTAACATCAACCATAGCCTTGTCCCTCACCTGCATGCTTGTCTGGGGCCAAACAGCCGAGGCCTACATAGACCCCTCCGTTGCCACCTACGTCATCCAGGCGGTAGCTGGAATCATAATAGCGGCTGGTGCGATAGTGGGAATCTACTGGCGCAAAGCCAAAAAGAAAATCAACAAAACACTGGGCGTAGATGAAAACAAAAACAAGGAAATAGAATCCGACGACATTATTGTCAAAACAGAGAAGACAGAGGATTCCGGGAAGGCCTGAACCACAGAAAATCTCCGAAATCTTGAAGATTTCAGACCATCCGAAAGAGGATAGCTGTCTACCATGAGCTTCGCTGGGGGATGATTTCCCCCAGAATGTCCTGCGCAGAGATAATGCCGACTGACTCATTGCGGCTGTCAATGCTTTCGGAACAGTTGTCTCCCAGCACAAAGTATTCTCCTTCCTTTAGCGTAATTACATCAGCAGCGATTCCGGCATATTCATAATATGCAGCAGGAGAGACTGCCGGGCTTTTGGCTCCATTGACGTACAGGAAACCATTCCGGATGAAAAGTGTATCACCAGGAACGGCGACTACCCTTTTTACAATCGTTGCATTCAGCTCCTGGCATCGGACAGCAATCACTGTCCCTGGTTGAGGTATGGCTGAGCGCCTGTCTATGAGGGTCAATTGCCAGCTATGATAAGCCGGTTCCATGGAGCTTCCATGGATTAGACATACCTGATAATAATAGCGGGAAATATAAAAGGTAAGCAGAACAACAGCTATAATTGTGAATATACTTTTCCTTTTTATCATTTTTGCCTCTTATTGCCTTGATGCCTATATTATACTACATAATCCTGACATTATAAAGGAGAATATGCATGATATACCTGTCAAAATTTCTGGCAAAGCTTTTTTCTTTGAGCTTTTTGGCAAGCGGTTCAAACTACATTATTGCGATGATTTTATTTACTTTATTGACCAAGATTCTGTTATTGCCTATTGGCATATGGACACAGAAGAATGGCATTAAGATGGTGCAGATGAGGCCATATCTGAACCTGATAAAAGTAAAACATTTCGGAGATAAAGATACCATTGCAGATGAAACGGCAGCTTTATATAAAGCGAAAAAATACCATCCTTTGTTGGGGACATTGCCGTTGATTATTCAGATTATAATCTTACTGGGAATCATCGACGTAGTCAAAATACCTGAGTATGCAGGATTGACGGCGGCAGATATGCTGGTGGGAAAAATTGATTTTGCTCTTTACCCATACCAGGCAGGAGGGCTGTACTGGTGCATGCCGCTGCTTGCCGGATTGTCCTCTTTTATCCTCAGCATAGCCCAGAACAGGATGAATCCGCTTCAGGCGGAACAGGGGCGGTGGGGACAGCTTGGGACGATGGCGATGTCCGTGGGAATCTCTCTGGCTCTGGGGGCCTATGTTCTGGCAGGCGTGGGCGCTTATTGGATCAGCAGCAACCTGCTGGCGATTTTGCAACAGTCTGTCCTGAATCTGATTATAAATCCCAGAAAGCATATCGATCAAAAACTGCTGGAAGAGAGCCGTTTGAAACTGGAGGAACTGGAAAACGTAGGAGCAGACGGGAAAAAGGCGCGGCATGACCCCAATGCAGCCAGGGAAAAGGCAGACTATAAGAGATTCTTCTCCGTCGCCAACAAGCATCTGGTATTCTACTCAGAAAACAATGGTTTTTATAAATATTTTGAGAATATCATTGAATATCTGCTGGACCATTCCAATGTGACAATCCATTATATCACAAGCGACCCCAGAGATTCGATTTTTGAGAAAGCAGAAGGCAATTCCCGGATCAGAGGCTACTATATCGGTGAAAAAAAGCTGATAACGCTGATGATGAAGATGGATGCGGACATGGTGGTCATGACCATGTCGGATTTGGAGAATTACCATATAAAGCGAAGCTATGTGCGCAAGGATATTGAATATGTATACCTGTTCCATTATCCGTTGAGCACGCATATGGTTCTGCATACTGGAGCTTTGGACCATTATGACACGATTCTGTGCGTGGGAGAGTTTCAGATTCCGGAAATCAGGAAGCAGGAGGAACTGTACCATCTTCCGGAAAAGAAGCTGATTATGTGCGGCTACGGCCAGTTGGAGAAGCTACAGAAGCAGTATGATGCTATGGAGCCGCCGGTTCGGACATGTAGAAAGATACTGGTCGCGCCTTCCTGGCAGGAGGATAACATACTGGATTCCTGCATTGATGACCTGCTGCGGGAACTGATGGGAAAGGGGAACCATATCGTGGTCCGCCCTCATCCGGAGTATGTAAAGCGCTATGGAAAAAGGATGGAAAACGTAGTAAGCCGTTATGCTGATTATACGGGCGATGATTTGGAATTTGAACTGGACTTTACCTCAAATACATCTATTTTCGACTCGGATTTGGTAGTGACTGATTGGTCCGGCACTGCTTTTGAATTCTCTTTTGTGACAGGAAAGCCGGCCGTATTTATTAATACACCAATGAAGGTGAACAATCCTGATTATGAGAAGCTGGGCATTGAACCGCAGGAAATCCGCCTGAGGGATAAGGTGGGGATTTCACTGGATACTGAAGATATCATTGGCTGCAATGGGAGGATCCAACAGTTGATGGAGCACCAGGAAGAGTATATCAGGAAAAATCTTGCGCTGAGGGATACGCTGATTGCCAATTATGGGCACAGCGGTGAAATTGGAGGGAAATATATCATTGACAGCCTTCAAAGACGCATAGAAGCAAGAAAAGCCGCACAGGGAAAATGATTGACGGCTTGTAAGGAGATGACACATGAAAGCATTGATTTTAAATTCCGGGCTGGGCAGCCGTATGGGAGTCCTTACAGCGGAACAACCCAAATGCATGACGGAGATTTCCTATTGTGAAACGATTTTGAGCAGACAGCTAAAGATGCTCGCGGAGGCGGGAATCAGGGATGTCGTTATCACGACAGGAGCTTTTGCAGAAGTGTTGAAGGATTACTGCAGAGGTCTTGATCTGCCGCTTTCCATATCTTTTATACATAACCCTCGTTACAGGGAAACCAACTATATTTATTCCATATATTGTGCCAGAGAGCAACTGATGGACGATGATATATTGCTCATGCATGGCGATTTAGTTTTCGAGAACCGTGTGCTGGAGTTGGTCATGGACAGCGATGTCAGCTGCATGGCAGTCAGTTCGGAGATTCCGCTGCCGGAAAAGGATTTTAAGGCAGTGATTCTGGATGGGATTATCCGCAAGGTCGGCATTGACTTTTTTGATGAGGCCATGGCGGCCCAGCCATTTTACCTGCTGAAACGGAATGACTGGAAAGTATGGATGGACAGCATAGCCGGATTTTGCGAAAGGAATATCGTCACATGCTATGCGGAGGACGCTTTTAATGAGGTATCTGCGCAATGCGGTCTCCACCCTCTGGACATAGGGGACATGCTGTGCAGTGAGATTGACAATTCCGTTGACCTTGACAGGGTATCGGACAGGCTGAAGGAGATTTCCGCCCGTACAGTATATATGTGCTTTTCTACGGATATGGTGCACAGCGGCCACATTTCAATCATCAGGAAAGCGGCCCGGCTGGGGAAGCTGATTATCGGTGTTCTGTCCGATGAAGCAGTGGCAAGCTATAAGCGGTTTCCGTTACTGCCTTTTTCGGAGCGGAAAGTGATCTTCGAGAATATAACGGGGGTTTACCAGGTCACGGAACAGAAAACCTTAAGCTATAAGGGGAATCTGGAAAAGTTCCATCCTGATTTTGTGGTTCATGGCGATGACTGGGTGAAAGGCTTTCAGAAACCGGTGCGGGACGAGGTCATTTCCGTATTGGCTTCTTATGGGGGCAGACTGGTCGAATTTCCTTATTCCGATGATGAGAAATATCTGTCGCTGGAATCCCGGGCCAGGGCGGATTTGGCACTGCCAGATGTAAGGCGCGCACGCCTTAAAAAGATGATTGCCATGAAAGGGACTGTCAACGCCATTGAGGCACACAGTGGGATTACCGGCCTGATTGCGGAAAAGACCGTGGTCTATCAAAATGGGCAGGCCCACCAATTTGACGCTATGTGGATCAGTTCTCTGTGCGATTCCACATCCAAGGGAAAGCCGGATATAGAGCTGGTGGACATGACCTCACGGTTCAGAACCATTGATGACATCATGGAAGTCACTACCAAACCGATTATATTTGACGGCGATACGGGGGGGCTGACAGAACATTTCGTCTACACCGTGCGCACCTTGGAACGTATGGGCGTCTCTATGGTAATCATTGAGGATAAGACAGGTCTGAAGAAAAACTCCCTGTTCGGGACGGAAGTAGTCCAGACGCAGGACAGCATTGAGAATTTCAGCGCCAAGATTCAGGCCGGGAAAATGGCCCAGAAGACCAGGGATTTTATGATTTGCGCCAGGATTGAGAGCCTGATTCTGGAGCAGGGGATGGAGGATGCCCTGAGGAGGGCATTCGCATATACTGGGGCAGGTGCGGATGCAATCATGATACACAGCCGCAGGAAGGAGCCTGGTGAAGTGTTTGAATTCGTGGAAAAGTTCAGAGCACAGGATACCGTGACGCCAATCGTGGTCGTCCCGACTTCCTTTAATGCAGTCACAGAGGAGGAATTCAAGGCAAAAGGAATCAATGTGGTCATTTATGCGAACCAATTGACACGGACAGGCTTCCCGGCCATGCAGAATGCGGCCAGGACTATACTGGAACATCATCGGGCAAAGGAATGTGACGATATCTGCATGCCGATTCAGGAAATCATCACGTTGATTCCAGAGGAATGAGGGAGGAAAGCATGCCGGGACAGATCTTATGGAAAACGGGTGAAGGCTACGGAGGGATAGACAGCTTTCTTGCGGATAATCATATCAAAAGCATTTTTCTTGTATGTGATGGGGCGATTGGCTTCCTGGAAATCGACCATTATTTCCGGGAGCTGCCAGACAGGCTCGGCATAGCTGTAGAAAGATTTATGGAGTTCCAGCCGAATCCCCAGTACGAGTCTGTGGTGGAGGGAGTCCGCAGGTTCCGGGAGCGGAGAAGGGATGCGGTTTTTGCCGTTGGCGGCGGTAGCGCCATGGATGTGGCAAAATGCATCAAGCTATATGCGGATATGGATTCGGCAGGGAATTA
Source organism: uncultured Acetatifactor sp. (assembly GCF_948601915.1). Classification (NCBI taxonomy): domain Bacteria; kingdom Bacillati; phylum Bacillota; class Clostridia; order Lachnospirales; family Lachnospiraceae; genus Acetatifactor; species uncultured Acetatifactor sp. The sequence continues at coordinate 57,697 of NZ_CAPDXS010000001.1, forward strand.
CCTGGAACAGCCTATCATCCCCAATGACATCCCGCTGTTCGCCGTTCCCACCACGGCGGGTACGGGGAGCGAAGCCACAAAATATGCCGTAATCTATTATAATGATAAAAAACAGTCGATTGCGGATGACAACTGCATTCCGGCAGCGGTATTTCTGGATGCGGACGTATTGCGGACTTTGCCATCGTACCAGAAGAAGTCCACTATGCTGGATGCCTTTTGCCATGCGATAGAATCGTTCTGGTCCATCCATTCCACAGAGGAGAGCAGGGCTTATGCGGCAGAGGCTTTGCGGTTGATTCTGGCTGACCTGGATTCCTATCTGGCGAATGAAGGCGTGGGCAACGCCAACATGCTTTATGCGGCACATCTGGCAGGAAAGGCGATCAATATCACACAGACTACGGCTGGACATGCAATGTGCTATAAGCTCACCAGTCTGTATGGCATTGCCCACGGACATGCAGCGGCATTATGTGTCGACGCGCTGTGGCCGTATATGCTGGAGCATACAGGGGACAGTGTCGATTCAAGGGGGGAGCATTTTCTGAAAAAAGCGTTTTCCGATTTGGGGCACGCGATGGGGTGTTCTGATGCAACGGAGGCAGCTCGGATGTTCCACTTGCTCCTGCAGAGGATGGAAATATATGCGCCTGCAATGAAGGACAGGGAGGATATGGAAATTTTGGTGCATTCGGTCAATCCGGTCCGGTTAAAAAATAATCCGGTCCGGTTAAGTGGTGATAGCATACGGCATTTATACCAGAAGATATTACATTTGGAGGAGACGGGGCTGGACGGGGAGGAGTCGAAGTATGATTGATGCGGAGAAGCTGCATGAAATAATCGGGGCAGACTTTTATACGGGTGTCCCGGATTCACAATTGAAGCCTTTGTGCGATTACCTTATGGATATATACGGAATCGACCCATTGCACCATGTCATTGCCGCTAATGAGGGCAATAGCGCAGCCATTGCTGCCGGCTACCATCTGGCCACAGGTAGGACGCCGGTGGTATACATGCAGAATAGCGGCGAAGGAAATATCGTCAATCCGGTGGCATCCCTGTTGAATGAAAAGGTCTATGGCATCCCCATGCTGTTCATCATTGGCTGGAGGGGCGAACCAGGTGTTCATGATGAGCCGCAGCATATTTTTCAGGGGCAGGTGACATTAAGGCTTCTGGAGGATATGGAAATCGCATACCATGTGATTGGCACAGATACGACAGAGGAAGAAATCTCCCTGGCGATGGAGCATTTCCGGACAGTGTTGGCGGAAGGAAAGGAAGCTGCTTTTGTAATCCGCAAAGGGGCTGTCGTTTATGGCGGAAAGGTCAGATACCATAACCCGTATGAGATGCAGAGGGAAGAGGTTATCAGGTGTATCACAAAGGAAGCCGATGAAGACCTTGTTGTCGCCACTACGGGAAAGGCCAGCCGGGAGCTGTTCGAGATAAGGCAAGGAGATGGACAGCCACATAAATATGATTTCCTTACAGTGGGATCCATGGGACACAGCTCTTCCATTGCCCTGGGAGTGGCGCTGCAGAGGTCCGACAGAAGGATATGGTGCATTGACGGCGATGGGGCCGCGCTGATGCATATGGGGGCGATGGCTGTAATAGGCTCTCTGCGGCCACATAATCTTGTGCATATTGTAATCAATAATGGCGCTCACGAAACCGTAGGCGGAATGCCGACGGTGGCAGCCGGGATAAGCCTTGCGGCCGTCGCGGAGGCATGCGGCTATCCACATGCCGTTAGCGTAGAGCGCTATGATGAATTAAAGGAGGCGCTGCGGGAGGCCAAAGCGCGCAGAGAACTGAGCTTGATTGAGGCAAAGTGCGCCATTGGCTCAAGGAAAAACCTGGGACGGCCCACGGCTACGGCAGCGGAGAATAAAAGGGGTTTTATGGAATATTTGGGCGTGCCGCAGACAAAATCATATTGAACTTCCGCACTATAAAGTGTATAATACTTTTATCGGATGGCATACTTATAGTTTATAAGGAAGGAGGAATTCGTTATGAACACTTATGGAGAAAACGAAAGAATGTCAGATTTCAACTTTTTTGTTGAACATTACGATGAATTATTTGAAAAATATGGACACAAATTTATTGTAATAAGATACCACGAAATCTTAGGTGCATATGATACTCTGGAAAGCGCGATTAATGTAACCTCTCAAAGCCATCAGCTTGGCACGTTTATTGTACAGGAGTGCAATGGGGATGAGTCAGGATATACGAATTATGTATCATCATGGCAGTTGATGGGCGTTTAAAGGGGTAAACTATGTTATTGTCTGTCTTTACAGAAAAATATACAGAAATACAGCGCAAGATTATTACAAATGCCGTCATTGATAAAAATGGCATAAGTATGCCAGCCAGTATCCAGTGGGATACAGGTGCAACTGGTACCTGTATATCAAAAGAGGTTGTATCGAAGTTAGGGCTTATCCCGATAGGAAAAGTCCAGGTACATACCCCTTCTGGGATAGGGACAATGAGCCAGTACATCATAGATTTGATTATGAACAATGAGGTGATATTCCACAATTGGGTAGTAATGGACTCTGAAATCGGAAAGCAAGGGATAGACGTACTGATTGGTATGGATATCATCTCCAAAGGCGATTTCGCCATATCCAATTACGAGGGCAGGACCCAGTTCTCTTTTCGGATTCCATCACAGGAACATATAGAATATAAAAGGAATCCATGACGCTAAAAAGCGGCTATCTATGAGATGGCCGCTTTTATGCACAGATAAATGATTTTAAAGATCAAAAACCTCTTGAAATTTCCCCCAACAAAGGTTATAATACCAATATTAGATGACAGACCTACAGTCTATCGGGAAGGAGGAATGAAGCACATATCCAAATCCTGTAAAAAAAGTGATATTGTAGCCACCGTCAGTATTATATAATATTTATCTGACCCACAATATCATCACATACACAGGAGGAAAAAGGAATGACTGCTTTAGCGGAACTGATTGAGGAATATCTGCAGCACTGCCAGGTGCGCAAGGAGCTGGATCCGAAGACGATTCGGGCATACCGGGCGGATTTGCGGGATTTCAGGCTGTACACAGAGAGCCGGAACGGGGACTTCCAGAGCAAGGAGGCCGTGGGGAGCTATGTGGACTCCCTGCATTATGAAAAGGCGCCGCGTACCATAAAAAGGAAGATTGCCAGCATACGCGCTTTTTACCACTATCTGATCTACGCGGAGGAGATAGCGGAGAACCCCCTGTACCGCCTCGACCTGAGCTTCAAGCTGCCCCGGAGGCTGCCCCGCTATATACCGAACCATGTCATGAACACCTTCTACCAGGAGCTGTACTCACAGAAAAAAAGGGCGGACACGCCGTACCAGATGAAGTGCGCCGTCCGCGACATCGCCGTGATAGAGCTTCTCTTCGCGACGGGGCTGCGGATATCGGAATTGTGCGGCCTGAAGCGGGAGGCTGTGAACCTCTGTGAAGGGGAGGTCCGCATCCACGGAAAAGGGGACAAAGAGCGTATCCTGCAGCTCACGGAGAAGATTACCATCGATTCGCTGAGGGAGTATGAGACCCTTTTCAAAGCACAGATCAGGGAAAGCGAGCATTTCTTTCTGAACAAATACGGACATCCGCTGTCCGACCAGTCGGTTCGGGACATGATCAAACGTCTGACCTGCGCCGCCTCTATTTCCATGCATATCACGCCTCACATGTTCCGCCACTCCTTCGCCACCTACCTGGTGAATCAGGACGTGGACATCCGCTGTATCCAGGAAATGCTGGGCCACAGTTCCATCCGTACCACGGAGATCTACACCCACGTGGATATGGCCAAGCAGAGGAACGTGCTTCAGACGAAAAATCCCAGAAAACTTTTAGATATGGAAAATTCATTGCCTTTTGGGGAATGATATGTTATGATATGGCAGTATACACAAATCAGTTCAGCCATACGGAAAGAGGACAGACAGTATGTTAAATGATAAATCAATTCTGATTACGGGCGGAACGGGAAGCTTCGGCAAGGCGTTTACGAAATATGTCCTGGAGCACTACAGCCCGAAGAGGATCGTCATCTATTCCCGGGATGAATTCAAACAGTATATCATGCAGAACGAGTTCAAGGAGCATGCCTCGAAGCTGCGGTTCTTTATCGGCGACGTGCGGGACAGGGAGAGGCTCCTGCGGGCTTTCAAAGGGGTGGATTATGTGGTGCACGCGGCAGCCCTCAAGCAGGTGCCCGCCTGTGAGTACAACCCCGCGGAGGCCATCAAGACCAACGTGGGCGGCGCCCAGAACGTCATCGACGCGGCGCTGGACAGCGGCGTGAAGAAGGTGGTGGCCCTGTCCACGGACAAGGCGGTGAACCCTGTCAATCTCTACGGGGGGACCAAGCTGGTGTCGGACAAGCTGTTCATAGCGGCCAACGCCTATGCCGGGAGCCAGGACATCTGCTTTTCCGTGGTGCGCTACGGCAATGTGGCGGGGAGCAGGGGATCCGTCATCCCGCTCTTCCATGACATCATCCAGAACGGCGGGACGCGTCTGCCCATCACGGATTACCGCATGACCCGTTTCTGGATCAGCCTCCGTCAGGGCGTGGAGCTGGTCATAAAGGCCTTTGAGGAGGCCAAAGGGGGGGAGACCTTCATTTCGAAGATTCCTTCCTTCAAAGTGACGGATCTGGCGCAGGCCATGCTGCCCGGATGCGAGATGCCTGAGGTGGGCATCCGCGAAGGGGAGAAGCTGCATGAGGTCATGGTGGCTGCGGAAGATTCCATGCATACCTATGAGTATGACAGACATTTCATCGTATACCCTCAGATAGTCTGGGATGAGAGGCGCCGGGTAGTTCCTACGGGCAGAAAGGTGCCGGAAGGTTTTTCCTATAGCTCAGGTAAAAATACAGAGTGGCTTAGCGTAGAGGACATCCGAAAGCTTTTGGAAACAGTACGATTTGAGTGACAGGTTGTGATTCAAAGGCGGCAGATGACCGCCTTTTTCTTATTCTGTGCTTTTTCAGGACGAGAATCGATAAAAGATTATGTTTCCTGGCAAACTTTTGCGTAAATAGGACCCATATGAGTCCCATTGCTTCCCGGTTAAGGGGTAAAATAAAAGAAAAAATGGACCAGAAATGGTGCAGAGCAGAGCAGAGGTGCGGTTTTGATACAGAAGATAAAACAGGACAAAAACGGAAACATAGGGAAGAATATCAGAGAAATCAGGCTTGCAAGGGGGATAGGGCAGACGGAGCTGGTCCGTATGCTGGATCTGCAGGGAATTGCCATTACGAGGGAGTGCCTCGTGAAAATCGAACGCGGCTTGCAGCACGTACATGTGCAGCAGCTGAAAGGGATAAAGAACGAGCTGGGGACAAGCTATGAGGAATTGCTCAAATAGGCCGTATATGGACGCAAATCGTGACCGCGGGCGGTAGGGGCAGGCCCGGACTCCGCCCCGGCAAGGGGACGATTGCGCGTTTATGGCAGATGGAGTATGCTCAGGCTTGGGAGAAAATGTTGACGGCTTTGTCTTTATGCAGGGCCGTCAATTTTGTTTTCCTGAAATTTCCAATTAAAATTCGACATTTATTGACTTTTTTTATATTTGGGATTGACAAAAGGGGGATAGTGATGCACAATGATTACGTAAGTGTAATAAAATATACTAAGGAGGTAGAGATTTGGCTAGATTACTGAAGAGGCTGTCCGACAACAGAAAAAGGAGCGTGCGCGTGATGATGGCGCAAAAGGACGCAGAGATCTCAAAGCTGAAGGAGAGGCTGAGCGAGCTGTACATCGAGAACGATGAGCTGGGCCGGGAGAACCGGAAGCTGAGCATCCGGAATTCGGAGCTGGATGTTGCTTACAACAGCCTGAAGCAGATCCTCCGCAACCGCGGCGTCTGCACGCCCTGATGTTCGCCCGGCTGCGGGGGTGGCAGCCGGAGGAGGCGCTTGCGTGTCCCGGGATGCGCAGGCGCCAAAAAATGTGCAAAACTTCGAAAGAATGTTTTGACAAGACTATTCGAATGTAGTAACATGGAAGTGTACAGGAAAAGGAGGTGAATCAATCTTGAAGGTCAATCACAAAATAACTGGAGCAGAGCGCGAGGTCATGGAAGTGCTATGGCAGCGCACCGAGCCGATGCAGACCAGGGAGCTCCTGGAGGAGATGAAGGAGAGAGGGAAGAAGTGGAAGAGGCAGACTCTGAACACGCTCCTGTTCCGCCTGGAGGAGAAGGGCATCGTGAGCCGCAAGCGCGCCTATGTGGAGGCGGCGCTGTCCCAGGAAGAGCTGCTGCAGGTACAGACGCAGGAGCTGCTGGACGATTTCTATGGCGGAGAGTACGGGAACTTCTTTGCCGCCCTTACGGGGAATAAGGAGATCGACAGCGAGAGCAAGCGTCTGCTGGACGGCTTGATGAAGAAGCTGAAGAAGTAGCATGGGCGGACGGCAGGACGCTGTGCCGCCGGCCGACATGCATGCCTGCGATAGCCGGATGGCCATGCCCCGTTCCGGGCATTCGGCAAGTATCGCGGCAGGACGGCGCGACCTGATCTTGCGGTGGCGCTGTCGTAACTTATAGGATGCCATCGCCTGCTGGCCTCATAGCGGAAGAGGGTGGAAACGCCGGTGCGGCATATGCCGGGCATCGGCAGCCCCCGGGGCGATGGACGACAGGGGGTGTAACTTGGAAACGGCTGTCTGACAGGCCGAAAGTGCGGTCGGGCAGCGGGCAGGAACACGTAGGATTGTGAGCGGATAGCAGAAAGGGTAAAATGCTATGAAGGTACAGAAGATGAAAAAGATGAAGAGAACGATGGTGGCAGGTCTGGTTGCGTTTATGATGCTGGCGGAGTCCGTGACGGCATTCGCCGCGGAGCCCCATGATGCGGGCTGCGGGTGCGGAGAGGAGCATGGCGCGGTTATTTTGTATGATGAGCAGTTTGTGGATGAGGACGGGAATATTACGCCGGTGAGTGGGATTAGTGAACATATACTTTGTATTAAACATAAGATAGTGGAGGGGTACTTTCAGACGCATGTAGCGGATGGCAAAGGTGGATGTGTTGTTAAAACATATTATAGTACGCAGTGTATTTATTGCAATACAATCTGGCTAGGTGATTTGTATTCAAAAGATACATATGCAAAATGTCCGCATGATAATGTAAAATAAATACTATAATTTGAAAATGGTTGAGGAAACAGTAACTATTAAGAGATTATATGAATTTAAGTAATTCTTAATACGGAAATATGATGTATAAAGCAAACTGGAGATTGGCGGCTTCTGCATTAGCGGGCCGCTAATTCTGTTAGAGTATATATGGGGGACAAAAGAGCAGGTATGGGATACTTATTTTTGATGACGTTTGCTGGAAGTGCTTTGTTTATAGGATATCTATGTTGGGAGAAAATGCTAAAGAAATCCATGACACAGTGTATGAAGTATAAGGCTTTATTGGTAGTAATGCTGGCTTATGCGGTGCCTTGGATTTGGGTAAAGGGGATATATAGATATTTGCTTGAGGCAATTTGGCCTGGAGAAGTAGCGGTTGGTGCAAAAGGTTTAGTTGATATTGCGAATATAGAAACGACAGAACTTGCTTATCAGACAAAAGAGTATCAACTATCAATGTTGGTGGTGGTAATTTGGTTTACAATTGGATTAGCACTTTTGCTTGTTCGGATAGTAAGATATCTGATGAAAAGGCATGCACTTCGTGTTTTGACCATAAAGTGCGGAGATGAAAATCTGGAATTAACATTAAAGTGTTTGAGCAAAGTGCTTCAATGCAAACGTGCCCCAGAGGTGGTCTGGACGCGAGTGGATAATGAAACCTTTACAATTGGCGCTATAAAACCAATGATTTTGCTGCAAAAGAAATATGCAGATGGAGAACTTTACTGGATTCTGAAACATGAGATGATGCACATAGTTAGCTTGGATTTATGGATGAAGCTGTTAGCAGAATTTATTTGCTGTCTCCACTGGTTCAACCCGCTTGTTTATTTCTTGGAGCACAAAGTAAATTATTTATCTGAGACATCTTGTGATGAAAAGGTGATTAGAGGATGCACAGATGAGGAATGTGAAAGGTATATAAATCTGCTCGATAAGAATAAAGGTGATAACAAATTGAAATTTCCTTTTGGTAACACTTTTAGGGGGAGTGGCGTAGAGGTTGAAAAACGGATAGCTTTAATGAAATGTAGAAGAAGTATAAAGAATAGTGAAAAAGCAGTTGCGATGTGTACTTTTGGACTTTTGATATTTTTAGATTCTTTGACTGCATTGGCATATCCAGATGTGCATCTTGTTAAAAATGCAGTTATAGAAGCGGCGGAAGACGCTATAGGTGGTAATAACTTTTGGACATATGACTGTGCAGAGGATGGCTATGGCTTACTAACGGAGGTTGTTCTATATGATGTACAATTTGTAGACGAAGATGGACAAATTCATCCAGCAACATATACGGAAGAAATAGTCTGCGATAAACATAATAGTGTCTCAGGTATTGTGCAGATACATGTGAAAGAAGAGGACGGAAGCTGTATAATTGAGACTTATGAAGGTAGCAGATGTACGAAATGCGGCGACGTCTGGAGAGGAGAATTTCTTCACGAAACGGAAAAGTCGTTTTGTGCCCATTGAGTAGGGCAGTAAAATGAGGATTTGCTCTTTTGATTTTATACGAATAACTTACGCAAACCCCACCAATCATCCTTCCCGACATCTCCCCACCCATAAAAATATTTGCCCATCGACAAATATTTTTACACGTATCATAATATTACTGTCAGGAGGAAATAATGCATGAAAAGTTATTCATCTCGAGAAGTCATCAAAATGCTTAAAGCAGACGGATGGTATGAGGTAAGCGTGGTTGGAAGCCATCATCAATACAAACACCCCACCAAAAAGGGACGCACAACGATAAAGCATCCCGATAAAGACATCCCGCTGCCGACGCTGAAGCGCATCGAGGAACAGTCGGGGCTGACATTCGATTAGCCCTGTCTGCCTGACACACTCTTCATATAGGAGGTTGTTTTTATGAAAAAGACCGACCGTTATATATATCCCGCTATCTTCACCTATGAACCCGGAAAAGAGATTGCCATTGATTTCCCCGACTTAAAATGTGCCACCAGCGGAACCAGCGATGAGGACGCATTCCTGTCGGCACGGGAGCTCCTGGGCTGCGTCCTGAACGGACTGGAAGAAGACGGAGAGGAAATCCCCGCCCCTACCCCCCTGCCCGAAATCAGGGCCAAGGAAAACGAGCGTGTAGTTCTGGTCGATGTTTATATGCCATCGGTCCGCCTGGCAAACGTGAACCGCGCGGTCAATAGGACCGTCACCTTGCCCGCATGGCTAAATGCCGCTGCGATGGAACGGAACATCAATTTTTCGCAAGTGCTGCAGGAGGCTTTAAAGTCCCGGCTCAATCTTGGATAGCGGGGGCAAGGGTCCGCTCCGCTGGATTGGAATCATCGGCGACAAGATTGTCGAGATTTGTCGATGGCTTTTTCTTTACAGGAAGCCGATTCTGTCTTACAATAGGGCACATGAAAAGGGAATTCAAAGCAGCGGCATTGGCATAGACTAATCCGCTGCTTTGATATTCGGGCAGATTTATATGCCCCCAACTTTCCGCAAGTGCGGCGAAGTAATTGCAATAAGGAAGAAGATATGTTATGATTTGGGAAGACGAAAGGGGGCGATTCCATGAGTGGTACATATGCTGAGATTTTCCTGAACGCTTACAAGCGTGGTCTGCTTAGAATAATTTGGAGCACATCCGGTTTTTCTCTGGGGATTGATTCGAATAGAAAGGAGTCCATTCCCGAATTAAGAGATAAAGAGTTTGTAGAATATGTCTTTTCCATTATCAAGATTGTAATCGAATTGGCAGATGGCAGGGAAGGGCAGAACATTCCGGAAGAGGATTTAGAAGTCGCCAAAGTGGTTTATGAGTGTGAACATGATTTGAAGAACCACCTTTACATAAAGAAGCATAGTAAGATTTCCTGTTTTAAATTACTGGAGAGCCAGATTATCGGCTACAGGGACGATGAAAATCCCAAAGTGACGACGGCGGTGTCGGCGATATTGAAGCTGATGACGGAAAATGGGGATGATGAAGAATCAAGGTCTTTTGAAGTTTCAAGTAGGGATATAGACGATATTATCAAAACCTTGACGGCGCTCAAAGAAAAAATGGACTCGCTCTAAGCTTGGAGGGGAAAATGACAGAACTTTTAGGGAAAAATTTCGATATTGTTTTTCCGGAGCTACATCAATATACATACAATGGAAAAAATGAATATGCATCTGGTTTAAGAGGGAAGTATCCGACGTATAATGGTGGTATGAAAGCTGACATTATATATTTGAAAAAAGAATCTGGAAATTATAAGGAAGTCAATCAATATTTTAAGGCAATAGCCGAAAAATGCGATAATATCCAAGTCAACAGGAAAGTCCTGGGAGGCATGCCGACCATAGTGGGAAGTAGGATACCTGTAAGCCTGCTGATTGCCTGTGTGAAAGATGAAATGACAATAGAGGAGATTTGCGCAGAATATGGCCTGACAAAGGATGAAGTCGAAAAGGCCATGGAGTACGTAGTGGAGATTTTGGACACGCCATATCAGGAAGGCTTGGAATGAAGATACGGGTTTGATGCTACATTATGGTTTGATATGGCTGCGAGGATTTCAGGTGACAAAAAAGACTTATGAAACGGTCATGGATATCATAGGCAGCTTTTTGGAGGAACAAGGGGACTCCATAAAAAACACATACTATGCCATGAAGAAGGTGAATGATTCTTACGAGATAGTCCAACGCTTCCCTGTAACGAAAAGCCGTGTTGTGTTGAGGTAAGAGCGGTACGGCCGATGCGCTTCCTGCCTGACTGAGGAAAAAGTGTGCAGTTTACCAGACCTTGCGCTGGATTTGTCAACATTTGTCGATGACTTCCCCTTTACAAGAAGCCGCTTTTGTCTTATAATAGACTACGTAAAAGGGGAATTCAAAACAGCGGCAATAGCCAGCGTACGCTAAGCCGCTGTTTTGATATTCATAGGTGCTGTGCAGAAATACAGCGACAGTTCCATCCACCCCGCCAGAACGATGAAATCGCCTCCTCATCCTTCCTCATAAATGCAGAAGACGCATGGCGCACTGTCCCATGCGTCTTTTGTGCTGTCGCCCATATATTTTCAATAAAATCGCCCGCCCTGCCCACAACCTCAATTTATAAGTTGGAATTCCCCCCACAATCTGCTATAATGAAAGCGTCTCAGGAACCTGAGCCAATCGAAATCAAAAATCCAAGCCTCAAAGGAGGGACAGCATGAAATATGATTATCTGATCGTCGGAGCCGGACTGTTCGGCGCGGTCTTTGCCCGGGAGGCGAAGAAGAAGGGGAAGAAATGCCTGGTGGTGGAGCGGCGCAACCACATCGCCGGGAATGTCTACTGCGAGGAGGTTCACGGCATCCAGGTGCACCGGTACGGGGCCCATATCTTCCACACCTCGGACAGGCGGATCTGGGACTATGTATGCCAGTTCGCGGAGTTCAACAATTATGTCAACTCCCCCATCGCCCGCTATAAGGACGAGCTTTACAACCTGCCCTTCAATATGAACACATTCAGCAAGATGTGGAACATCGCCACCCCCGCCGAGGCCAAGGAAATCATCGCGGCCCAGATAGCGGACCTTGGCATCATCATGCCAAAGAACCTGGAGGAGCAGGCCCTTTCCCTGGTGGGCCGGGATGTATATGAGAAGCTGATAAAGGGTTATACTGAGAAGCAGTGGGGGCGGGACTGCCGCGACCTTCCGGCCTTTATCATCAAGCGTCTGCCCCTGCGCTTCACCTATGACAACAATTACTTCAATGACCGCTATCAGGGCATCCCCATCGGGGGCTATACGGAGCTGGTGGAGAAGCTGCTGGCGGGCACTGAGGTGCGCCTGAATGTGGACTATCTGGAGAACAGGCAGGAGCTGGACAGGCTGGCGGATAAGATCATATACACAGGCATGATAGACCAGTTCTACGATTATTCCCTGGGCGTCCTCCAGTACCGCAGCGTCCGCTTCGAGACCGAGGAGCTGGAGATGGAGAATTTCCAGGGCAACGCCGTGGTGAACTACACGGAGCGGGAGGTTCCCTATACCAGGATCATCGAGCACAAGCATTTTGAATTCGGGAAGCAGCCCACCACCATCATCTCCCGGGAATACTCCAGCGAGTGGAAGAAGGGGGACGAGCCCTATTATCCCGTGAACGATGACAGGAACAATGCCCTCTACGCCCAGTACAGGGAGAGGGCCGGGAAAGAGGCCAGGGTCATCTTCGGCGGCAGGCTGGGGGGCTATAAGTATTATGACATGGACAAGGTGATTGCCGCGGCGCTGGAGCTGTGCGAGGCGGAACTGAGATAGGAGGGCGCGCGATGAACATTATCTTATTATCCGGAGGAAGCGGCAAACGCCTGTGGCCTCTGTCCAATGACATCCGCTCCAAGCAGTTCATCCGGATGCTCTCCGACGGACAGGGGGGCTTCGAGTCCATGCTGGGCAGGGTCTACCGCCAGATATCCGCGGTGGATCCCGGGGCGCGGATCACCATAGCCACCGGCAGGAAGCAGGTGAGCCTGATCAAGAACCAGTTGGGGGACAGGGTGAACGTCTGCGTGGAGCCCTGCCGCCGGGACACCTTTCCGGCGGTGAGCCTGGCGGCCAGCTATCTGCGGGACGTACAGGGCGTGGAAGAAGACGAGCCTGTGGTGGTATGTCCGGTAGACCCTTACGTGGAGGAACCCTATTTCCGGGCCCTGCATGAGATGGCGCAGATGGCCGGGGCAGGGGGCGCGAACCTGTACCTGATGGGCATCGAGCCCACCTACCCCAGCGAGAAATACGGCTATATCATCCCCGCGTCCTCTGAGCGGGTCAGCGGCGTGGACACCTTCCGGGAGAAGCCGGACGTATCCACGGCCCGGGAGTATATCGCCCAGGGGGCACTCTGGAACGGCGGCGTGTTCGCCTTCCGGCTGGGCTATCTGCTGGAGAAGGCCCATGAGCGCATGGAGTTTCGGGATTACCAGGATCTGTTCTGCCGGTACGGGGAGATGGAGAAGATCAGCTTCGACTATGCGGTGGCGGAGCGGGAGCCGGAGATCCGGGTGCTGCGCTTCGGCGGCCAGTGGAAGGACCTGGGCACCTGGAACACTTTCTCTGAGGCCATGGCGGACAGCGCCCTGGGGCGGGCCACCCTGAACGAGACCTGCGAGAACACCCATGTGGTGAACGAGCTGAACATCCCCATCCTCTGCATGGGCTGCCGGGACATGGTGGTGGCCGCCAGCAGCGACGGCATCCTGATTTCGGACAAGGAGCAGAGCAGCTATATCAAGCCCTATGTGGAGCGGATAGAGCAGCAGGTCATGTACGCGGAGAAGTCCTGGGGGAGCTTCACGGTCCTGGATGTGCAGGAGGACAGCCTGACGATCAAGATTGTCCTGCTGCCGGGACACGCCCTGCATTACCACAGCCATGAGCACCGGGACGAGGTCTGGACGGTGATGGGCGGCAGGGGGAGGGCCGTGATCGATGGGGTGGAGCGCAGCGTCTCCCCGGGGGACGTGATCTCCATGCCGGCAGGGTGCAGGCACACCGTGTCCGCGGACAGCGAGCTGAAGATCATCGAGGTGCAGATAGGCAAGAACATCTCCGTGGAGGACAAATGCAAGCATGAGCTGTAAAATATTATACTAAAAATTGCCTTTTCAGGCATGATATGGTATGATAGGGCAAAACAGGGCCGTCCCCGGCGGACAGGGATTCCGGCAGAGGCGGGATGGAGGAGACATGGGAATGGAACAGTTGGCGATATTCGGCGGGACTCCTGTGCGGGAGCAGCCGCTTGGCTATGGAAAGCAATGGATTGAGGAGGATGACATACAGGCAGTGGCGGAGGTGCTCCGAAACGGGGATCTGACCTGCGGCCCTATGATTGCAGCGGCGGAACAGAAGCTCTGCGAGGTCACTGGCGCCAGGTATGCGGTGGTGGTGAGCAACGGCACGGCGGCGCTGCACCTGGCGGCCATGGCGGCGGGCTTTGGGGAAGGGGACGAGGTCATCGTCAGCCCCATCACCTTCGCCGCGTCGGCCAACTGCGTGCTCTACTGCGGCGCCAAGCCCGTGTTCGCTGACATCGACCCCGAGACCTACAATATCGACCCCGCCGCCATCGAAAAGCTGGTCACCCCCCGCACCAGAGGAATCGTGGCGGTTGACTATACCGGTCAAGCCGTGCGGCACAGGGAGATTGGGGAAATCTGCAGGAGGCACGGCCTGGTCTTCATTGAGGACGCGGCCCACGCCATCGGCACCAGGTACTGCGGACAGCCCGTGGGGAGCATGGCGGACATGACGTGCTTCAGCTTCCACCCGGTGAAGACCGTCACCTCCGGCGAGGGCGGCGCGGTGACCACCAATGACGAGGGCGTTTACCGTAGGCTGCTGCGTCTGCGGGCCCACGGCATCACCCGCAGCCGGGAGGAGATGGTGCATCCCACGGACGCCCTGTGGTACAATGAACAGGTGGAGCTGGGCTTCAACTACCGGATGACGGACATCCAGGCGGCGCTGCTGATAAGCCAGCTCGGGAAGCTGGACAGGTTCGCGGCCCGCAGGAAGGAGATCGTGGCGAAGTATGACGAGGCCCTGGCGGAGATCCCCGAAGTCGTCCTGCAGCGGGAGATTCCGGAGTCGGATACGGTGCGGCACCTGTACATCCTGCGTCTGCGGCCGGAGCGGCTGCTCTGCGACAGGCGGCAGTTCTTTGACGCGCTGCGGGCGGAGAACATCTATTCCCAGGTACACTATCTGCCGGTCTACTGGCACTCCTATTACGAGAAGCTGGGATACGGGAAGGGGCTGTGCCCCAACGCGGAGAAGCTCTATGAGGAGATCATGAGCCTGCCCCTGTTCTACGGCCTGACGGACGGGGACGTGGACGACGTCATCGCCGCCGTGAAGAAGGTCGCGGCGCACTACCGCAGATGAGGGAACGGGAAGGCCGTATGTTTGGAAGGATGCGAGACATGAACTGTTGTGAGAAGGAGCTGAGGAGGAACCGGATCATAGACGCGGCAGTGTTCCTGGCGCTGCTGGCCTGGGTATCGGCTGTGACGCTGGAGCTGTTCTACGGACAGACCTCCGGGGACGTATATTCGGACATGAAGGCATATATTCTGGAAATGCAGGGCCTGGAGAGCGGGTATAGCTTTCCCTACCCTGTATTTTTCAAGCTGGCGGCGCTGATCCATCTGTTCGCCTCGCCGGAGTGGTCCGTGGCCCTGGCCACCATGCTGCTCAACGGCCTGGGGATGACGGTGACGAAGCTGGCTTTCAACTGCCTGATCCTGCCCGGGACGGAGGCGGGGAGAGCGGGCGGGAAAGCCTCCGGGGCCTGGCGGCTGGCTTTCCGGATCGCCCTGAGCCTGGCGGCGGTATCCCTCTTTTTCATCTCCATGCTGTATCCCCCGAAGGGCATGTACGTGCCGGGGATTCCCTTCCGGTATCTGGGCGTGTTCTCGGCGAACCCTTTCCACAATGCCACCTATATCGCGGCCAGGCCCTTCGGGATCCTGGCATTCCTCTGGTACGTGAAGCTGCTGCCCGTGTATGAGGAGGGCGGCAGGGGGCGGGACTATGTGCTGTTCTCCCTCTTCCTGCTGGCCGCCACCATGACCAAGCCCAGCTTTACTCTGGTGCTGGTCAGCGCGGCGGGGCTGCTGATGCTGTACCGGCTGGTGCGGTCCGGCTTTCGGAATTTCCGCCCTACGGTGCGGCTGGGGCTCTGCTTCGTGCCCACCTTCCTGGACCTGCTGCACCAGTATAAGGGGGTGTTCGTGGCGGCGGAGGAGGGACAGGAGCGGGGCCTGGGCTTCTGCTTCGGGGAGGTCTGGGCGGATTACTGCTACAACATCCCCCTGGGCATCTGCCTGGCCATGGGATTTCCCCTGGCGGTGCTGGCGCTGAACTTCAGGGAGTGCAGGAAGGACGCCATGTTTCGGTTCTCCTGGCTGCTGTACATCGTAAGCTTCGCGGAGGCGTTCCTTCTATATGAAAAGGGGTTCCGGAAGGTGGACTTCAATTTCTCCTGGGGCTATATGTACGGAATCTTCTTCTGCCAGTTCGCCTCGGTCCTGCTGCTGCTGCGGGTTACCGCCCGGGAGCTGGCCCGGGGGATGGGGGCCTGCCGCAAGGATTCCGGCGGGGGATTGCAGGGCTTTTGGGACCGCCGGGGGCGCAGGGCGGCGATCCTGCTGCAGTGGATGGCGTATCTGGGCCATGTGGTCTGCGGCGTGGCCTATTTTACGGATATGCTGCATGGCGGCACATATTATTGAGAGAAGCGGGAGAAAGGGCAGTGCAGATGGAGAGGATAGCAGTATTGATTCCCTGTTATAATGAGGAGCAGACCATAGCCAAGGTGGTGGACGATGTAAAGGCGGCGCTGCCGGAGGCCGTGGTCTATGTCTATGACAACAATTCCACCGACAGGACGGTGGAGCTGGCGAGGGACCACGGTGCTGTAGTCCGTCGGGAGCGCAAGCAGGGCAAGGGGAACGTGATCCGCAGGATGTTCCGGGAGATCGACGCCCTGTGCTATCTGATGATCGACGGGGACGACACCTATCCCCTGGACTGCGCCAGGGAGATGGCGGACCGGGTCCTGGAGCGGGGTGCGGACATGGTGGTGGGGGACAGGCTCTCCTCCACCTACTTTACGGAGAACAAGCGGCCCTTCCACAACTTCGGCAACAGCCTCATGCGGACGGGCATCAACGGGCTGTTCCACACGGACATCAAGGACATCATGACGGGCTACAGGGCCTTCAGCTATGAGTTCGTGAAGACCTTCCCCGTGTTCTCCAAGGGCTTCGAGATAGAGACGGAGATGACCATCCACGCGGTGAATTACAATATGCAGGTGGAGAACGTGGTGGTGGAGTACCGGGACAGGCCGGAGGGGAGCCAGTCCAAGCTGAACACCTACAGCGACGGGCTGCGGGTCATCCGGAAGATGCTGCAGCTCTACCGCAACTACAGGCCGGCCCGGTTCTTCGGAGCCGTCTGCCTGTTCCTGGTGGCGGCTGCGCTGCTGTTCATGCTGCCCATTTTCAGGGAATACTTTGCCACGGGGCTGGTGCCCCGGTTCCCCACGCTGATCGTCTGCGGGTTCATGGTGCTGGCGGGAATCCAGTCCTTCTTCGCGGGCATGATCTTGGAGGTCCTGGCGGCGAAGGACAGACGGGATTTCGAATACCGCCTGGCCAGGGTCTGCGCCGAGAAGAGGGGAGCTTTGGATGGGGACGGTAGATAAGGTCATAATCGGGGCCGGGCTGTACGGGCTGTACGCGGCGCTGCGCTGTGCCAGGATGGGCCAGCGGGTGGCGGTGCTGGAGATGGAGGACGCGGCCTTCGCCAGGGCCACATACGCGAACCAGGCCAGGGTGCACATGGGCTACCACTATCCCAGGTCCCTGTCCACGGCCCTGAAGAGCGCAGGGTATTTCAGGCGGTTCGTGGAGGACTATTCCTTCTGCATCCACGCCCGGTTCCAGCAGGTGTACGCCACCTCCAGGCATTTCTCCTGGACGGACGCGGGGGAGTTCGTGAAGTTCTGCAGGGACGCGGGGATCTTCTGCGAGGCGCTGCCGGTGGAGCGGTTCTTTCAGGAGGGAAGCTGCGACGGGGCTTTCCTCACGGAGGAGTACACCTATGATGCGGGGATCCTGCGGGACTTCTTCCTGGAGGAGCTGGGGAAGTGGAAGGGCGTGGAGCTGCTCTTGGGCAGGGAGATCGTCCGCATTGCGAAAGGGGCAGACCGGTATGAGGTACATGCCCTGCACCGGGGGCGGGAGGAGCGGTACGAGGCCCCCTTCGTGCTGAACGCCACCTATGCCTCGGTGAACCAGGTGCTGGGGCTGGTGGAGGGCGGGGACTTCCGGCCCTTCCCCATCAAGTATGAGCTGTGCGAGATTATCCTGTGCAGGGTGAACGATCGGCTGCGGGACATCGGGCTGACGGTGATGGACGGCCCCTTTTTCTCCATCATGCCCTTCGGGAGGACGGGATGTCATTCCCTGACCTCTGTGACCTTCACGCCCCACAAGACCAGCCGGGGAATCGTGCCCCGGTTCCCCTGCATGGAGGGAACGGACTGCGGGGGGAGGCTGGGGAACTGCAACACCTGCGCCAGGAGGCCGGAGAGCGCCTGGGAGTACATGGCGGCCCTGGCCAGGAAATACGTGCGGGAGGAGTACCGGTTCGCCTATGAGAGGTCGCTGTTCTCCATGAAGCCTGTGCTGAAGGCTTCCGAGATAGACGATTCCAGGCCCACGGTGCTGAAGTTCTCCACCAGGCGGCCCGCCTTCCTGAGCGTGCTGTCGGGGAAGATCAATACGGTCTACGATCTGGACGAGTTTCTGGACGAAAAATAAAGCAAGAATGGAATGCCGGGAAGATGCTACAGAGTAAGGAAAAGAATTTTGTGTCCTGCGTGATATATCTGCACGACGAGGGGGAGCGGATTAGGGAGTTCCTGGGACTGGTCTGCGGCGTGATGCGGGAGAATTTTGAAAAATATGAGATCGTCTGCGTGGACGACGGCTGTGTGGACGACACCGTGGAGCAGGTGCGGGGGTTCCTGGAGGAGCTGGCCGAGAAGCCCGTGGTGAGCCTGATCCACTTAAGCTACTATCAGGGCATGGAGAGCGCCATGAATGCCGGGAGGGACCTGGCGGTGGGGGATTTCCTGTTCGAGTTCGACGGCTGCGAGGCGGATTTCGAGCCCGGGCTGGTGATGGAGGTGTACCGCAGGGCGCTGGAGGGCGTGGACGTGGTGGCGGCTGCGCCGAAGTACGGGATCCCGCTGAGCTCCAGGCTTTTCTACATGGTGTACAACTGGGGGAACCGGTTCCGGGAGAAGCTGGAGCAGGAGCGCTTCCGGCTGGTATCCAGGCGGGCGGTGAACCGGGTGAACCAGATGAACGCCTACATCCCCTACCGGAAGGCCATGTACATGAACTGCGGGCTGAAGACGGACACTATACACTATGACAACAAGGAGTTGGCGAAAAAACATAAGAACAGAGAGGAATGGGGGAACCGCAGGGCCCTGGCCACGGACACGATCATCATCTTCACCAATGTGCTGGAGAAGATCTCCCTGGCCGTGAGCGTGGTGCTGCTGGGGGCGCTGCTGATCATGTTCGGCTACCTGGTCTATTCCGTCTTCAGCAGGAACCGCCCTGTGGAGGGCTGGCTGTCCATCATGTCGCTGATGTCCTTCGGCTTCTTCATGATGTCGGTGATGCTGACATTGATACTGAAGTACCTGTCGGTGCTCCTGAATATGGGCTTTAAGCGGCAGCGGTATGTGATAGAAGGGGTGGAGAAGCTGACATCATGAAGTGGACGATCATATTTCCCGTGTTGAATGAGAGGCTGCGGCTGGAGAGCGGCGTGGTGCGGACAGTGGAGCATCTGGCGTCCGTGGGGTTCGAGGACTATGAGATCATCATCGTGGACAATGGCTCCGAGGACGAGACGCCTCAGATCGCCGCCGGGCTCTGCGACAGGTATGCCAGGGTGCGGTACGAAAGGATTCCGGTCCGTGGGGTGGGCGCTGCCTTCCGCAGGGGCGTGGAGCTCTCCCGTGGGGAGGTGGTGGGCTATATGGACATCGACCTGTCCACGGACATCCGCCACCTGGGGGAGGCTGTCCGATTGTTTCAGGAGAGGCCGGAGCTTGCCTATATAAACGGCAGCCGCTTCGCCAGGGAGTCCTGCACCAGGGGGCGGAAGTGGTATCGCAGGATCACCTCCCAGGGGCTGTTGATCCTGCTGAAGCTGTTCCTGGGGATGAAGTCCACGGACGCCATCTGCGGCTTCACCTTCCTGCGGCGGGAGACGGCCCTGTCTTTGATAGAGGGCTGCAGCCTGGACAACGGGTGGTTCTACATGATTGAATTTCTGCTCCGGGCGGAGAAGCGGGGGGTGGAGATCCTGGATTATCCCGTGGAGTGGCAGGAGGACTACAATACAACAGTTAAGATTTTCCGGACGATCGTGGATTACCTGGTGCAGATTGCCAGGCTGTTCCGGGAATTTTATACTCACGAGCGATGAAATTTGCCGCGATGTCCCCGGAATCTTTCGCTCGTGAGTCTGGTCGCTTGGCAAGTTTTAGTGATTGTCAGTATATATTCGGAAAAATATCTGAGCCGCATCTGCCGGGAATGCCGGGACAGGGCCCATGGATTTTACGGGCGCAGGGATAACGGGAAAAGCTATGGGGAGATGACGGCGGCCTGGCAGATGCGCAGCTTATGCTGCATAACGCAGCATACTGCCTAATGTAATGTAATCATGGGATTGAGCCAATCAGCGTATGCAGCCTGGTTTCACGGCAAGCGAAATCGTTAAGCAGTATAATAAGGGGATGTCATATGAGCGCACAAATCAGACGAATCGACCTGACCAGGGACTACGACGCCCACAGGCAGGAATATCAGGAGGCCATAGAGAATGTCTGCCGGGACACTGCCTTCTCCGGCGGGAAATACGCGGATGCCTTTGACCGGGAGTTCGCGGCCTATGTGGGGGTCCCTTACGCCTGCGGCGTGAACAACGGCACCTCGGCGCTGCACCTGGCCATGCTGGCGCTGGGGGTGGGGCCGGGGGACGAGGTCATCGTGCCAGCCAACACCTACATCGCCACGGCGTGGGGGGTGAGCTATACCGGGGCCGTGCCCGTGTTCGCGGACTGCACGGCGGATACCTGGGAGCTGGACGTCTCCCGGCTGGAGGAGCGCATCACCCCCAGGACCCGGGGCATACTGGGGGTCCATCTGTACGGACAGCCCTTCGACTACGCGGGGGCCAGGGAGGTGGCGGACAGGCACGGGCTCTTTGTGGCGGAGGACTGCGCCCAGGCCCACGGCGCGAAGTTTCAGGGCAGGAACGTGGGCGCTCTGGGCGATATCGCCTGTTTCAGCTTCTACCCGGGCAAGAATCTCTACGCCTTCGGGGAGGGCGGCAGCGTCACCTGCCGGGAGGAGTCTTATCACAGGCATATGACCAGGCTGAAGAACCAGGGCTGCGACGTGGCCTACTATCACGATGAGATCGGCTATAATTACCGCCTGGAGGGGCTGCAGGGCGCGGTGCTGTCCGTGAGCCTGAAATACCTCCCCGGGTGGACGGCCAGGCGGCAGGAGATCGGGAGGCGCTATGAGAGGGAGATCACCAATCCCCTGATCCAGATGCAGGTCCATCCCGTCTGCACGGAACCGGTTTATCATCTGTTTGTAGTCCAGATGGAGGAGCGGGACAGGTTCATCCGATATATGGCGGATCAGGGCGTGGAGTGCCACAGACATTATCCCGTGCCCTGCCACCTGCAGAAGGCCTATGCCCATCTGGGGTATGGGAGGGGCGACTGCCCCAACGCGGAGCGGCTGGCGGAGCGCTGCGTGACCCTGCCGCTGTTCCCTGAGATGCGGGAGGATGAGATTGCCAGGGTGATAGAGCTGTGCAATGGCTTCCGCTGAGGCCGGCGGGAGGCGGATAGGACAGCGGGTGCTGATTGCTCAAGGATTCATGCATTGGGGCACTATGTGACAGGCATGTCAGAATAAGCCGCCGGACACGGCTTGGCAGAAGGGAGAGGTGCGAATTGGAGAGAGAGAAATATACTGACAGGGACGCGGGTATCTATCTGCGCCTGATGACAGGAGAGGATACGGATCTGATCGTGGAATGGCGCAACCGGGAGGCGGTGCGCAGGAACTTCATCTATCAGGAGCCCTTCACCAGGCAGGGGCATGAGAGCTGGATCCGGAACATGGTGGAGACGGGAAAGGTGGTACAGACTGTCATCTGCGACCTTGCCACGGACAGGCCTCTGGGCAGCGTCTACATCCGGGACATCGACAGGCAGCACAACAAGGCGGAGTACGGCATCTTCATCGGCGAGGAGGAGGCCCGGGGGAGAGGCGTGGGGACGGCTGCGGCGAAGCTGATGCTGCGCTACTGCTTCGAGGAGGAGAGGCTGCACCGGATCTATCTGCGGGCGCTGTCCGGGAACGGGCAGGCCATCCGCAGCTATGAGAAGGCCGGATTCGTGAAGGAGGCCTGCCTGAGGGACGATGTGCGCATCGACGGGGAGTACCGGGACATCATCTGGATGGCGGCGCTGGATCCGGTGGGGGAAGGCCGGACGTGAGGGCCAGAATCTGCTGAGATGCCCGGGCTCCAATGAGGGAGACATTTGGGGCGGCGGGGCGGATGTCCGGTGGGGGAAGGCCGGACGTGAGGGCCAGAATCCGCTGAGATGCCCGGGGCTCCAATGGGGGAGCATTTGGGGCGGCGGGACGGATGTCCGGTGGGGGAAGGCCGGACGTGAGAGGCCGAATCTGCTGGGATGCCCGAGCTCCAATGGGGAGGCATTTGGGCCAGCCGAGCGGATGGCAGGTGGGGAAGGCGTGGATACTGTAAATAAGGCTGCGGAGGGAAACAGGAGGCGCGAAGGGCAGGATGAGGGAGAATCGATGGAAAACATGGTGGAGACGGGAGCGGGGGACATGTCTGCGGGCAGCGGTCCTGGCCTGTCTGCCTGTCATCGCCTGCCTGGTCTGCTGCGCCGCCAGGGGACAGGGCATAGGCCAGGTCTATCTGCCGTCCTCGGAGCGCAATGACGAGCTGATCTACTATAAGCAGGTGGAGGCTATCCTGGAGTACGGCTATCCCAGGGGGTATTTCGGCTTCAACGAAAGCCATGCCCTGAAGCTGTCCTTTGCCGCCTGGAGCCCTGCGCTGATGCTGCCCTGGGTGCTGTGGGGGCTTTTGTTCGGCTGGAACCTGCTGTCGCCGGTGCTGTGCAATCTGTTCCTGCTGGCCGGGGCCATGCTGCTCTACGGGATGCTGGCGAAGCCGGACTGGAAGCAGACGGGCATCATCAGCCTACTGTTCTTCCTGTACATGCCCTTCTCCTGGTACATGCTCTGCGGCATGCCGGAAATCGGCTGCATGAGCCTGGCAATCGTGTTCTATGGGGCCGCGGCGGGGTGGCTTAGGCGGCGCAGGGGCGGGCTTCTGGCCGTCATGTTCGCGCTGGCGGGGCTGCTTACCCTGATGCGGCCCTATTTCCTGCTGTTCCTGCTGCTTCCGGCGTATTTCTGGATCTTCCGGGACGCCGCGGGGGGGAGCCGGGGGATGGCGGACTCTGGTGGGACAGGGGAAAAAGGCCGGGCATCGGGCCGCGGCGGGAAGCCGGGGGAGGGCCGGATCCGGTGGGGAGCCGTCCTGGGCACGGCGGCGGTCTTCGCGGCGGTGCTGGGGGCCTACGCCTGGATCGGCCATTTCCTGGCGGCGGCGTATTTCAGGCCTCTCTACCGGATGGACTGGCTCACGGCCTTTTTCCAAAAAGGATTGGGCGGCGGACTGAAGAACCTGTTTGGTTCCCTGTATTATTCCGGGCGGGAATTCGTAAGCTATATGAAGCAGGGGATGGTCAGCGGGCTTCCCGCCGGGGGGATTTTCTGCTGCTATGTGGTGATGCTCCTGATACTCTTTTGGCAGAGCGTGAAGGATGTTGTGGCTCTGCGCAGGCTTGAGGCTGGGGGGGAGAGGCGCCGGGAGCTGGGCGGGCAACTGGCCCTGGAGGGGCATCTGGCCTTTTCCTTCCTGGCGATGCTGTTCGCCACATTGCTGCTGATGAGCAATTTCCATGACGGCTGCAAGCACCTTTTGACCTTCCTGGCGGCGGGCATCTTCCCGATTGCCAGGATGCGGACAGTGTACTGGAAGAAGGCCATCCTCACCGGCGTGGCGTTCGCCTTTGTCTTTTCCTACCACGGGGCAGCCTTTGAAGCCTACCAGCCGACCTTCTACCAGGAGGCGGTGGCCCTGGGCCTGGAGGGCTTCGGGGCGGATGTGGAGAGGGAGCTGGCCCTGGCCGGGGATGCCGGGCCCAGTTATGACAATACTGTCATATGGGTGCTGTCGGACGAACTGCCGGAGGGCCCCAGGTACACGGGTTGGCAGTACCTGTACGCCCTGCCGCCGGGCTTCGGCATCAACTGCTGTACGGCGGAGTACGTTACGGAAAACTTCCGATCGCTGCGCAGCAGGTATCTGTGCGTGGTGCCGGGAGGGCCTGTGGAGGAGGCGTGCCGCCTGATGGAATACGAAGAGATCACCGGAAACGAGCACGCAGTGCTATATCGGAGATATTGAGCCGGAAGGACAGGCCGGCGTAAATAGAAGGAGTGGACAGGACAGATGAAGAAGATCAGCTTTGTGATACCCTGCTATCGCTCGGAGCACACGCTCCCCCATGTGATAGCGGAAATCGATGAAAAAATGAAGACCATGGAGCAGTACAGGTACGATATCTTCCTGGTGAACGACTGCTCCCCCGACGGCACGCTGGAGACCATCCGGTCCCTGTGCGCCTCCCACGACAATATCCGGGGCATGGACTTCGCCAGGAACTTCGGCCAGCACGCGGCGCTGATGGCGGGGCTGCGCCACTCGGACGGGGATTATGTGGTATGCCTGGACGACGACGGGCAGACTCCGGCCGATCAGGTGGACAGGCTCATAGACAAGCTGGAGGAGGGGTATGACGCCGTGTATGCCAGATATGACCACAAGCAGCACTCCGCCTTCCGGAACCTGGGCAGCAAGGTCAACGAGCGGATGACCCGCTCCATGCTGGGAAAGCCCGCGGATCTGTACATCTCCAGCTATTTCGCGGCCAAGCGCTTCGTAGTGGAGGACATGGTCCGCTATGAGAACTCCTACCCCTATATCATCGGGCTGGTGCTGCGGGCCACCAGGAACATCGCCAATGTGCCCGTGGACCACAGGGAGCGGGAGGAGGGGGCCTCCGGGTACACCTTCAAGAAGCTCTTCTCGCTGTGGTTCAACGGCTTTACGGCCTTCTCGGTGAAGCCTCTGCGGATCGCCACAGCCGTGGGAGCGGTCAGCGCGGCCGCGGGCTTCCTCTACGGCTTCTACACGATCCTCAAGCGGCTGGTCAACCCTGCCGTGCCCATGGGCTTCAGCTCCCTGATGTCCGCCATCGTGTTCTTCGGAGGCATGATCATGCTGATGCTGGGGCTGATCGGGGAGTACGTGGGGCGGGTCTATATCAGCCTGAACAATTCGCCCCAGTATGTCATCCGGGAAAGAATCAACATGGACGAGTGATGGAGGGCGGCTGTATGGAGAGGTTTCTGGACTGGTGGAAAAAGGAAGACAGACGCGCCACATTGCTCAAGGCGCTGCTGCTGGCCCTGGTGCCGTTGCTTTGCTGCGTGGCCTACTGCGCGGCGCAGGGGCGCTGGATCTGGGAGGTGTACCTGCCCTCCTCCCAGTGGAACGACGAGCTGTTCTACTACAAGCAGGTGGAGGGCATCCTGAGCCACGGGTATCCACAGGGATATTTCGGCTTTAACGAGAGCCATGCGCTGAAGCTCTCCTTCGCGGCATGGAGCCCTGTGCTGGTGTTCCCCTGGGTGATCTGGGGGCTGCTGTTCGGCTGGAACCTGGCATCGCCCGTTCTCTGCAATATTTTCCTGCTGAGCCTTGCGTGCTTCCTGTATGTGTGGCTGGTGAGGCCCTCCTGGAGGCAGCTCGGAATGGTGGCTTTGCTGTTCGGCCTGTACAATAACTTCGCCCGGTATATGCTTTCCGGCATGCCGGAGGCAATCTGCTTCGCCATGGTGATTCTGTTCTATGGGGCGGCGGTGAACTATCTGAGGCGCAGGAAGAACTACAAGCTTGTCGTCCTATTCGCCATGTCCTGTACCATGACCCTGATGCGTCCTTATCTGATTCTGTTCCTGCTGCTGCCGTGCTGGCTCTGGATTTGGGGGAGCCGCCGGGGGAGATGGCTGCGGGGTCTGGGTTCCGCGGCGATTCTGGGCGCGACCCTGGGCCTGTATGGAGCAATCAACCATTATCTGGGGGCGGAATACATCACGCCGCTGTTCTACACGGACTGGATCCAGGCCTTTTTCCGGCAGGGCGTTTTGGGGGGCCTGCGGTTCACCTTTGAGAAGCTCCTGACAAAGGGCAGCGAATACATGGCTTACGCAAAACAGGGGCTGCGGACGGTGAATACCACGGGGGCCGTGTACGCGGGATACCTGCTCTGCCTTTTCGCCCTGGCGGTGCAGTGCGCCGGGGACTGGGCGGCCTACAGGCGTTCCGGCGGGGGCCTGGACAGGAGTTTTGGCGAGGATTTGGACAGGAGTACCGGCAAGGGTCTCGACAGGTGCTCCGGCAAGGGCCTCGACAGGAGTTCCGGCGGGGATTTCGACAGGCATCCCGGCGTGGATTTGGACAGGAGTACCGGCAAGGGCCTCGACAGGAGTTCCGGCGAGGATTTCGACAGAAGTTCCGGCGGGAGGCTCGACAGGCATCCCGGCGTGGGAGATTCCCCCCAGGGGGCTGCGGCGGGATGGGCGGTGGCCAGGGCTCATCTGGCATTCTGCTTCCTGACCATGCTGCCCGCGCTGCTTTTGATGTACAAGACCATAGAGGGCAGCAGGCATCTGCTGACCTTCATGGCGGCGCTGATCTTCCTGATTCCCCTGGCGGAAAAGGGGGCCTGGCGCAGGACGGCCTGTGTGGCGGCCTGCCTGGGGGCGGCATTCGCCTATCTGTACATCTACAGAGCGGCGGACCCCTACGACTACCAGGTGGCATACATGCAGGAGGAAAGGCGGGCCTCTCTGGAGGAATGGGAGAGGGTGTTCGATGAAAGCCTGGTGCTGGACAGGGAGGATGTGCCGAATTACAGAAATGTAGTCATATGGGTGCAGAACGACGTGATAGAGGACGTTCCGGTGTACACTGCCTGGCAGTTGCTGTACATGCTGCCGGAGGGCTTCGGCATCAACTGCTGTACCAGGGAGTATGTGCTGGAGCATGTGGGATCCCTGCGGAGCCGCTACCTGTGCGGCCCTGTGGGCGGGGAGATAGAGCGGCTCTGCGAGGAGAACGGGTACAGGCAGCTATACACGGACGGGGAGATGGCGCTGTATGAGATTTACTGAGGGATGTGGCCCTCCAAGCGGGAGCTAAGGCAGCAGCCCCTCCAGCCTGGCGGCCTTCTTCACGGTCTCCAGCGCCACGGAATACACAAGGCATACCGCCAGCAATAGCAGGAAGGTGATCCCCGCGTACCGGAACCTGTAGATATAGGGCCTCCAGAGGATTTTGTAGAAGAAGGTGTGCACCAGATAGATGTTCATGGAGTGCTTCCCCACAAAGGCCAGCGCCTTTCCCAGCACAGGCACGCGGCCCGCCACACCGGCGGCCGCCATCACCAGGAACAGGGAGACGGGTGCGTCTATCAGATGGATGTAGTATTCATGCACCATGTAATTCTGCCGGATCAGGACGCAGAGGACGAAGCCCGCCGCCGCGGCCAGCCATTTCAGCACAGGGTGGAGCTTTAAGCCCAGCAGCCTGTCGGGCCAGCGCCCCCGGGCGGCGCAGACGCCGAAGACCGCCACGAAGAAATACCTCGCCAGATCCGGGTGGAGGGTGACGGCGGAGGGCAGGAGGAAGGCCAGCGGCAGGATCGGCCAGCCGACCTTCTCCGCCAGCCCTGCCAGCAGCGGGACGAGGAAGATCAGGAGATAGGCGATCTCCATATACCACCAGGTGTCGTTCAGGGTAGGGGTGCCGAAGAACATGGACAGCCCCAGGGCGTCCGTCAGCAGCGGCAGGACGCCCTGCTTGCCCGCTCCGTAGAGGGACTGGTAATCGAACTTGTACCACCACAGCAGGCTCACGCTGGCATACAGGATGGCGAAATTCAGCATCAGCCGCAGGAACCGCCTGGCGGCCTGGCCGTAAGCGCTCTTCCAGCACAGGCCCTCCGGGGACCACTGTCCCTCCAGGCCCCTTGCGATGCCGAAGGCCGTGAGGAACACGAACATGGAGACGCAGATATTCCCGAAGCCGGAGAAGCACAGGAAGCCCTCCAGGGAGAAGGGCGTATAGTTTACCTCCATGGAGGTAATCAGTTCTTCGTTTTCAAATAGATGGTAGGCCAGCAACAGGAGGATGGCCAGCCCCTTTGCCATATTGGAGTGGGTCCTGGTGAATTGGTTCTGCATGATTCCCTCATTTCCGCGCCGCTTTCCGGTCAGCGGGCGCAAGCGTCAGTGTAAAGCCGTACAGGAACGGGACGGTGAACAGGATGGGAAAGGCATACCGGGGGTGGCCCAGGAAGCAGGGCGAGGCCATGCAGATCAGGAGGCTCACCCAAAGGGGCGCCCCGGCACAGAGGGCAGCGCTCAGCCCGCGCCTTCTCTGGTAAAAGGCCAGGAGGAACAGGGCCCATACGCTGGCTCCCACGTTCTCCAGAAGCCCCAGGGGTGTCCGTGCGGCGAACCGGTAATAGAAGATCAACAGCTTCTCCGCATTGGGGAACAGCCCTCCCTGCCGGACGGTCTCATAGGTGTCTGCCTCATAGCGGATGGAATTTGAGACCCCGGGGGTGAACCATCCGTAGATATGGGCGAAAAAGGCCTCGATGTAGGGGCCGGGATGCCGGAAGAACCCGCGCAGCCATGCCTTCATGTAGGAAAAAACCTCTCCTGTGGAAGCGTCGCGGTGGAACAGGGCCTTCACGGGATCCGCGCTGGCGGGATCGTACTTGTCCGCCACGGTGCCCACATCCCCCAGCACGGCCTCGATGGCAGCCCGCTCCTCCGGCGTGATTTCCTGCTGATAGAGCAGCAGGTATCGGGCGGTCTGCTGGAAGGGCAGGGACATCATCTCCCCTATGCTGCCGGGAGACGCGTGGCAGGCAAAGGCCAGCAGCGCCAGGATCACCCGGGCGGTGAGGATGCTGGCCCCGAAGCCTGCGAGCAGGAACCGGAGCCTTTCCCGCAGCCCGTATTTCCGGAACAGGAAGAGAAAGCCTGCGATTCCGGACAGCACCACCACGTACAGCCCGTTGTTGCGCAGCAGTATGACGCTTACCTGTATCAAAAAGAACGAAATAACGAATCTGCGGCTATGGATGCGCCGGGGCTCCTCCAGGAGCAGGGCCAGCCACAGGCAGTAGAGGACCATGCAGGCCGCGAAGGGCACGTCCTTCACGGCGGTGGAGGCCATGTTGGAATACACCGGCGTGACGCAGTACAGCGCCTGCAGTGTAAGCAGGAGGGGAAAGGATGCCCCGCGGCGGGAGAGGACCCCGATTGTAGCCGCCAGCGCCGCCGCCAGCATGGCGTCCTGCAGCAGCATATAGACGAACAGGCCGATCTCCGGGGAATGGAACAGCGTCTGTCCCGCTTTCACCAGCCCTCCCATGATCAGGGTGTGGAACAGCGGATGGTGGGTGCTGTAGCCCGCGCTGCCCATGACCTGTTCGATCTGGCCGATCGCGTCCCAGCACAGGTTGCCGGGGAAGGCCAGGAGCAGGAAAGGGAGGTAGGCGCCTGCCAGGATGAGAAATGACCTGGAGAAGGCGTGCCGGGAGAAGAAGTGCTCCCCGCCTCCCGTGAAGCCATGGGAATCCATGGCCTGCCAGACCAGCCCGATCAGGGCCCGGAACAGACCGGCATACCCCCCGAAGCTCAGGGCCGATTTCAGGAGGTTCACCGGGCTGCCCAGGATGTAGGAGCTGTCGGCTGCCAGATGATAACTCTGCCCGAACAGGAGGCAGAGGGCGAAAAAGCCCGCCAGGAGCGCGCTGGAGCGCCCGTCCTGTTCCGTTCCTTCCAGCCGCCTGTGGGCGAAGCGATAGAAGACGGCGGCCAGCAGCAGCAGGAGGAAGAATCTCAGGTCATACTCCCCCAGTATCTCATATATGGATGCGATTGCGTAATCGATGAAGGTCTCGTACTGTCCGGGCGCCAGAGGGGCGTGGAACGCGGTGCACAGAGCATAGGCGGTCAGGAAGCTTTTGGCGAGTATCCTCAGGCAGAGGGCTTTCGTAAGGTCGGATGCTTTTTCTTTCATGGGTGGTCCCCCTGTGGCATGTTTTTTGGATAAGCTACTTCCCTATTTTATATCAACCCTGTCAGAAAGACAAGCCGGAATTGCCTAATTCGCTTGACAAAGAGGGGAATGGTTCGCTAGAATGACACATAAAAGGAATGGATGAGGAATATGGAAACGAGAGAGGATAACAGAAAAAAATGGGCCGTCCGGCTCCTTTGGGCGGTCACCGGGGCCTATGGGGCAATGTGCCTGTACCTGTTCTACATGCAGTCCGTACAGCCCCTGGACTATGACAACAGGTATTTCCAGTCGGATCTCCCCTATCACATCAGCATGATCGTGGACGACGGCTGGTATTACAGCTTCACGGCGTACATCTACCAGCTCCTCCACTGGATGGCCGGAGGGGGCACCTGGCTGATCGCCCTGTTCCTGGCGGCAGTGACCGTGCTGTGCATCCTGCTGACGGAAAGGCTGCTGCGGTGGCTGCTTCGCCGGAAGGGGACGGACGGGCTGACATTGTCCTGCGCCCTGGGGCTGAATCTGGTGATGCCCTTTTTCTGGCCCTATGCGGGGCAGTACCGCTATGTGAGCTATCAGTCCGGCAATATCTGGCACAATTCCACCTACCAGTGCATGAAGCTGGCGGCCCTGGCGGTGATGCTCTGTTATGTCAGGGTGGAGGCGGGCTACCGGCAGCGGGTGACGGCGGGGCAGTGGACGGCTATGGCGGCGCTGCTTTTTGTCTGCACGGGGATCAAGCCCAGCTTTCTGACGGTGTTCGCGCCGGTGCTGGCGGTGAAGCTGCTGGCGGACCTGTTCAGGGGGGTGCGGTTCCGTCAGGTGTTCCTGCTGGGGAGCACGGTGCTGCCGGCCTGCGGAGTGGTCCTGTGGCAGAATATGGTGCTGTTCGGGGAGGAGACGGGCCACGGCATCGCCTTTTCGCCCTGGTACACATTTTCCCTCCACGCCAACAGGACCAAGCTGGCAGTGCTCTGCTCCATCGCTTTCCCGCTGGCGGTGCTCCTCTTCTCCCTGGGGGAGCTTCTTCGGGACAGGCTCTACCTCTTCGTGTGGGGCATGACGGGCCTGGGCTTCCTGGAGGCGCTTTGCCTGGTGGAGACCGGGAGCCGCTCCAGGGACGGGAACTTCCTCTGGGGGTACTGCATCGCCATCTTCCTGATATTCGTCATGAGCCTTGACAAATGGCTGTTCCTCTGGAGGAAGCGGGGGCAGGGGCTTTTCTATAAGCTTGCCGCAGGGGCGTGCGGTGCGGTGTTCGCCTACCAGGCGTTCTGCGGCGTGTATTTCTTCGCCAGGCTCCTGGCGGGGGAGACGTATTTTATGGCAAACTAGCGCACAAGAGCATGGATTCCCGAGCGAGCAGTGCCTGATGGCCGCGCCGGGACAAGGCGGATGAGTCGGGCACAGGGCGTCGTTGACTGACCACAAGGCAGCACTGGGCTTGGACAGCCAGTTCTGATTGCGCAAGGATTCATGCGCTGGGGTACTGGCGCGCAAAGGATAAACGGGAACAAATGTCGATGAATGTCAATAAATGTCGATGACTGCAAATGGATTTGGAGGCCGGGGATAAAGTGGAAGACAGGCGGGAGAACGGGATGAAAGGGAGATTGGCGCAGTGGCTGCGCAGGTTCGGGGCCCAGGGGGCGGCGCTTATCTGCGTGGCGCTGGCGCTGTGCTGCTTCGCGGCGGAAAAGGAGGGGTATCACATGGACGAGCTCCTCTCCTTCCAACTGTCCAACGCCCAGTTCAATCCCTGGATCGTGCCCACCCAGCCCGTGGGGAGGCTGGCGAAATTCGTGCAGGAGGAGATCCGGGGGGAGTCCTTCGGGGAGACTGTGGGGAACCTGGCGGACACGGTCCGGGACGTGGTGGAGAACCGGGGGGCCAGTAGGCTCCTGCAGTACCGGGCGGACGTATACCCGGAGCCGGTGTGGATCGGCGCGGAGCAGTTCCGCGACTATATCACCGTGGGAGAGGAAGACGCATTTTCGTACCTTTCTGTCTATTTCAATGTCAAGGACGATAACCATCCCCCGCTGCATTTCATGCTTCTCCACACCATGTCCTCCCTGTTCCGCGACACCGTGGGGCCGTTCCAGGGCTGTGCCATCAACATACTGGCCATATTGGGCTGCTGCTTGTGTTTCTTCGGGCTGGGGGCGCTGCTGGAGCGGCACGGGCTCCTGCCCCGGGGATACGGAAGGGCTGTGGGGATCTGCGCCGCCCTGCTCTACGGGCTGTCCACCGGGGGAATCGCCACGGCCCTGCTGATCCGCATGTACGGGCTCCTGACTTTTTTCTGTGTGGCGCTGTTCTATGTGCATATGAAGAAATGGCTGGAAAAGGGCTTCGGGGGGAAGAACAGGACGCTGATAGCGGTGACGGCGCTGGGATTTTTGACCCAGTATTTCTTCCTGTTCTTCTGTCTGGCGCTGGCGGCGGTGACAGCGGCGCTCCTGGCCCGGCGCAGAAGGTACGGGGAGCTGAAGCGGTATATCCGCAGCATGGTCCTGGCGGCGGTGATCGGCGTGGGGGCATTTCCCTTCGCCATACAGGACGTGCTGTCCAGCGGGAGAGGGACCGAGGCCCTTCAGAACCTGGGACAGGGCTTTTCGGGATATGGGGAGAGGCTTGGGGCTTTCGGCGGTCTGCTGGTGAAGGGGAGCTTCGGGAGCGTGGCATTGGGGGCGGTGATTCTGGCAGCGGCCTGCCTGGCGGGGATGGTCTTTGCACGGCGGAAAGGGTGGAAGGAGTTGACTGGACGGGTCAATTCCGCCCCTGCCGGGAATGCCCGCCGGGAGTTCAGGCTGCTGCTCCTGGCGCCCTGCGGCTGCTATTTCCTCCTGGCGGCAAGGATGTCCCCCTATCTGGTGGACCGCTATGTGATGCCGTTGTTCGCTTTCTCATCTCTGCTGCTTGCGGTGTCAGGGGCCAGGCTTGCCGCCGCGGCTGTGCCTGACGGCAGACAGCCCCTGGGGAAAGCGTTGCTGCCGGTCCTGGCGCTGCTCCTGGGGCTGGCGAACATGGCGGGGTATGACGGGGAGTACCTGTACCGGGGCTATGGGAGGCAGATGGAGGTGGCGGAGCGGTATGGGGAGCTTCCCTGCGTCTGCCTCTACGACGGCGTAGGCTATTACGACAATCTGCCGGAGTTCACCCGGTATGCCAGGACCCTGCTCCTTACGCTTCCGGAGCTGGAGGACAGGCAGGACATGGAGGGGCTGACGGAAGGGCCAGGGATCGTGGTGCTGAGGAAGCCCGAGGTGGAGGAGGCAGGGGCCCTGGAGGCGCTGGAGCGGTACGGCCTGAGGGTGATGGAGGTCCTGCTGCCCGGGGAGGAGAGCGTCCACGGGGATACGGTGTACCTCTGTGCATTTTCTTAAATTTTTTTGAAGACTTTATGATAAACGTTCCTTAATCGGGAAAACATGGTACAATGTACGCAAAGGGCAGGGTCAAATGGGCGGAGAACCAGACGCCGGGCTTGCTCGATCGGCTGGTTATTCGGCCATTTGACGAGCGGAGCGAATTCTGCCCGGGACTTGCAGTAAACTGTTGACACAGAAGATTCGGATGGGAAAGGGTGGCCCATGGCACAGATTATAAGGAAGCTGAATGTCCTGTTGGACAGAAAACAAAAGTACGCCATGGCGGGGCTCATGGCCCTGATGGTGATCGGGGCGTTCCTGCAGACTGCCGGAATCGGGCTGCTGGTGCAGGCGGTGAGTGTGATCATCGACCCGGCGGCCGTGGAAAAGAACGGCATCGTCAGGAGCTTCTACCGGTTCCTGGGCTGCGAGGACTTCCAGACCTTCTCCGTCACGGTGATGGCGCTGCTGGTGGCGGTGTTCGCGGTGAAGAACGGATTCCTCTTCGTACAGCAGAAGCTCACGTTCGCCTTTGTCTATACCAATCAGTTCCGCACCTCCCAGCGCATGCTGTGCAACTATCTGCGCAGGGGCTATGAATTCTACCTGGATGCAGATACGGCTGTAGTACAGCGGAGCATCACTTCGGACGTGAACAATATGTACGCATTGATCCTGGCGCTGCTGCAGTTGATGTCGGACGGGGTGGTGTCCCTGTTCGTGGTGGGGTACTGCCTGATGACCAACGGCGTCATGACCGTGCTGCTGGCCGTTTCCCTGGTGCTGCTGATGGCGGCGGTCAAGAAGGTGCTCAAGCCCATCATGCATAAGGCGGGGGAGGACAACCAGAATTACTACAGCAGCCTCTTCAAATGGATCTCCCAGACCGTCCAGGGCATCAAAGAGGTGAAGATCACCTGCAAGGAGCAGTATTTCGTGGACGAGTACCGCAGATGCGGCAAGGGCTATGTGGATGCCGTACAGCGCTACAGCCTGTACAACAACGTGCCCAAGCTCCTGATCGAGACTGTGTGCATCGGCGTGATGATGGGCTATATGATCGTGCTGACCGTCACGGGGGCCTCCACGGAGAACATGCTGGAGGTGCTCTCCACCCTGGCTGCCGCGGCTTTCGTGCTGCTGCCCGCGGTGAACCGCATCAATAACCAGATCAACTCCATCGCCTATTTCGAGCCCTTTTTCATGGGAGTCAGCGACAATCTGCAGGAAGAAATCGACGACGACAAGGTGGACATGTCCTTCGCGGCCGCTGATCAGGACAAGCTCCCCCTGAAGGACTCCATTGAGCTGCGTGACATCACATACGCTTATCCGAATACGGAGAAACTGATTTTCAACCATGCGGACCTGACCGTCAAGGTGGGCTCCGCGGTGGGGATTGTGGGCACCTCCGGGGCGGGGAAGAGCACCATCGTGGACGTGCTGCTGGGGCTGCTGGAGACGAAGGGCGGGGGCGTGTACGCGGACGGCGTGGACGTAAAGACGCAGTACCGGGGCTTCCTGAAAAATATCGGCTATATCCCCCAGATGATCTTCATGCTGGACGATACCATCCGCAGGAACGTGGCTTTCGGGGTGCACGATGAAGCCATAGACGAAGCCCGGGTCTGGGAGGTGCTCAGGGAGGCCCAGCTGGACGAGTTCGTCCGCTCCCTGCCGGAGGGGCTGGACACGGGCATCGGCGAGCGGGGCATCCGGCTCTCCGGGGGCCAGAGGCAGCGGATCGGCATCGCCAGGGCGCTGTACTACGATCCGGAGGTGTTGATTCTGGACGAGGCCACCTCCGCATTGGACAATGACACGGAGGCCGCCATCATGGCCGCCATCAACAGGCTCCAGGGCAGGAAGACTTTGGTCATCATCGCCCACAGGCTGCAGACCATCGGGAAATGCGATGTGGTCTACCGGGTGGAAGACGGGAAAGTAGTCCCGGAGCGGCAGGCCCCCCGGGCGGAGGAGGGGCACACATGCAGTTGAGCGTGATCGTACCGGTCTACAACATGGCCGGGGAGGGAAAACTGAATTTCTGCATGGACTCCCTGCTGAACCAGACGATTGTGGATTACGAGATCATCGCGGTGGACGATGCCTCCACGGACGGCTCCCTGGAGATCCTGCGGGTCTACGAGGCGGCGCATCCGGACAGGGTGCGGGTCATCACCTATCCGGTGAACCGCCGCCAGGGCGGCGCGAAGAACGAGGGGCTGCGGGCCGCTTCCGGAGAATGGGTGGGCTTTATCGACAGCGACGACTGGGTGACGCCCGACTATTATGAGCGATTGCTGGCCCGGGCCCGGGAGACCGGGGCGGATGTGGTGGGCTGTGACTACAGCCTGGTGTCCGAGCGGGGCTTTGACATCGGGACAGTGGTGAAGAACAACACGGAGGATCAGACAGGCCTGCTGGACGAGGAAAAGCACAGAAAGCTCCTGCTGCGCCCGGGCAGCATGGTAGTGAAAATCTATCGCCGCAGCGTCATAGAGGAGAACGGGCTTGGCTTCCCGGAGGGCATCTTTTACGAGGACAACTGCGCGGGGCCTCTGTGGTCTCTGTACTTTACCCGGTTCGAGCGGGTGGACGCGCCGCTGTATTATTATTACCAGCACGATGCCTCCACGGTGCACCGCATCACGGAGGAGCGCTGCCGGGACAGGATGCGGGCGGAGGAGGCCTTCCTGGAAGAGTGCGGCAGGCGGGGCTTCCTGGAGCGATACCGCCAGGAGATCGAGTTCCGCTATACGGAGCTCTATTACGTGATTACACTGTTTTCTTATCTGCAGGGCGTAAAGCATCCGAGGCTTTCCTTCGTAAAGGAGCTGCGCAGGGGCGTGGAGGAGCATTGCCCGGCGTTTCGGGAGAATCGGTACTACAGGGAGCGGATCGGGGAGGAGGAGCGCAGGCTCATGGACATGCAGCGCCGCTGCGACATAGGCTTCTACTGGTACTACAGACTGAAGCTG
The DNA here is from genome assembly GCF_948601915.1 of uncultured Acetatifactor sp. NCBI lineage: Bacteria > Bacillati > Bacillota > Clostridia > Lachnospirales > Lachnospiraceae > Acetatifactor > uncultured Acetatifactor sp. Next base: position 94,186 of record NZ_CAPDXS010000001.1, read on the forward strand.
CTGGCGCGCAGGGCAAGGGGCGTCTTCCGGCGCGGCTTCAGGCCGTGAGAGGAAAGCGGGCCTGAGGGCAGCGGAGGGCCGGAAAGGATATTGACTGATGGAAAAGATAGCGATCATTACGGCAAGGGGAGGCAGCAAGCGCATCCCCAGGAAAAATATCAGGGAGTTCTGCGGCAGGCCCATCCTGGCCTACTCCATCCAGGCGGCGCTGGAATCGGGGGTGTTCGACAGGGTGATGGTGTCCACGGACGATGAGGAGATCGGGGAGATCGCCAGGAGCTGGGGCGCAGAGGTGCCTTTCATGCGGAGCGACAGGATGTCCGGCGACTACGCCACTACCGCCCAGGTGCTGGCGGAGGTGCTGGAGGAGTATGGGAAGCGCGGGCAGACCTTCGGCTTCCTGTGCGGCATCTATCCCACGGCCCCCTTCCTGCGGCCGGAGACCCTGCGGCAGGCCATGGGGCTGCTGGAGGAGTCCGGCGCGGACGCGGTGGCGCCGGTGGTGCGATTCAGCTTTCCGCCCCAGCGGGGGCTGGTGATCAGGGACGGGGAGATCCGGATGAACACGCCGGAGCTGTACCTGTGCAGATCCCAGGACCTGGAGCCCGTCTACCACGATGTGGGGCAGTTCTACTGCCTGAACGCGGAAAGCTTTGGGCGGCAGGGCTGCCTTGTGATGGAGCACACCCTCCCCTATGTCATATCCGAGCTGGAAGTCCAGGACATCGACACCGAGGAGGACTGGCGGCTCGCGGAGCTGAAGTACCGCATGCGGCAGGGCGGGGAGTGAGTATGGAGGGGGCACTGGAGTATAGAAAAGGAACCGGAATAAAAGAACCGAGACTGGAATAGAAAAACAGTTTCGGAACGGAAGTGCCCGGGAGAATTATCAGCTGCGCACTTAGCAGATGATGATTCTCCCCTGAGATGGGCACTGAAGTGCAGAAACGGAACTGGAATAAAAAACAGTTTCGGAACGGAAGTGCCCGGGAGAATTATCAGATGCGTACTTTGCAGATGATGATTCTCCCTTGGGATGGGCACTGAAGTGCAGAAACGGAACTGGAATAAAAATGGAGGGAGAAGATGGACAGAATCAAGGTGGGGAACCGCTATATCGGAGAAGGATGTCCGGTGTATCTCATTGCGGAGATGTCCGCCAACCACGCGGGCAGCCTGGAGCGGGCGAAGGAGATCGTCCATGCCGCCAAGGACAGCGGCGCAGACTGCATCAAGGTGCAGACCTACACGCCGGACACCCTGACCATCGACTGCAGCAACCGCTATTTTCAGGTGGGCAACGGCACATGGCAGGGCGAGAACCTCTATCAGCTCTACGGAAAGGGATACATGCCCTGGGAATGGCAGCCCGAGCTGAAGGAGAAGGCCGAAAAGGCAGGCATCGACTTCCTCTCCACCCCCTTCGACAGGACTTCCGTGGATTTCCTGGAGGGACTGGGACTGGAATTCTACAAGATTGCCTCCTTTGAGATGATAGACCTGCCTCTGGTGGAATACGTGGCCTCCAGGGGGAAGCCTCTGATCATGTCCACGGGCATGGGCACCCTGGAGGAGATCAGGGAGGCGGTGGAGGCCGTGAGGAAGACGGGGAACAGGCAGCTTGCGCTGCTGCGCTGCTCCAGCGCCTATCCGGCGGATCCGAAGGAGATGCACCTGTCCACCATACAGGACATGAAGAAGCGCTTCGGCCTCCCCGTGGGCCTCTCGGACCATTCCATGGGCTCCATGAGCGCCGTCACCGCCGTGGCCCTGGGGGCGAAGATCATCGAGAAGCATTTCTGCCTCGGCCGGGAGATTCAGAACCCGGACGCGTCCTTCTCCATGACGCCCGCGGAGTACAGCGCCATGGCAAAGGACATCCGGCAGGTGGAGGAGGCCATGGGGGAGGCTGCCTACGGGGTCAGCCCCCAGGAGGAGAGCAGCATGGTGTTCCGCCGCTCCATTTTCGCTGTCAGGGACATTGGGGCGGGGGAGGAGCTGACCCGGGACAATATCCGCATCATCCGCCCGGGCTATGGCCTGAAACCGAAATACTACACGGACGTAATCGGAATGAAGACGGACAGGGCCCTGGAGAGGGGCACGCCCCTGACCTTCGATGCCCTGGAGAAGGGGGCCATCCTCTTCGCCACCAACAACGGGAATACGGAGGACTTGTACAGGTGGCTTTCGGAAAAGGAAGGGAAGGTGTACAGAATCGAGAACAAGCTCACCCCGGAGGCGGTGGAGCAGATGAAGCCCTCGTTCATCATCAGCTTCAACTACCGCCATCTGATTCCGGAGGAGGTGCTGGACCTGATGCCGGGCCGGGTCATCAATCTCCACACCTCCCTGCTGCCCTACAACCGGGGCTCCGGTCCCAACTTTTTCAGCTTCCTCTACGACACGCCCAAGGGCGTCACCATCCATCTGGTGGACAAGGGGCTGGACACCGGGGACATCCTCTGCCAGAGGGAGATCGTGTTCGACGAGGAGAAGGAGACCTTCGCCTCCTCCTACGACAGGCTGCTGGCGGAGATCCAGGAGCTGTTCCGGGAGAACTGGGAGGACATCCGGGAAGGCCGGATAGCGCCCCGGCCCCAGGAGGGGAGCGGCAGCACACACAGGATGCGGGAGATCGCGTCCATCCGGGAGCAGATGCCCTTTACCTGGTATGAGAGGATCGCGGATTTCAAGAGGCGGTTCCGGGAGCTGGAGCAATGATCTGGATTCGGGCGGATGCCAACGAAACCATCGGGAGCGGCCATGTGATGCGCTGCCTGTCCATCGCGGATGCCCTGAAGAGGCAGGGGCAGCAGGTATGCTTCCTGACGGCGGACGAAAACGCGGCGGGGCTGCTTGAGGCCAGGGGGCAGGCGTTCAGGGTCCTGCACACGGACTACCGGCGCATGGAGGGGGAGCTTGAGGCGCTGGAGGAGCTGCTGGCAGGCGGCGGTTTCTTCCTGGCGGACAGTTACTTCGTCACGGCAGCCTATCTTGACAGGGTGCGGGAGCGCCTGCCCGTGGGGTATCTGGACGACATGGGCCGCCGGGACCTTGCGGCAGACCTGCTGATCGATTACAATATCTTCGCCGAGGCCCGGCTGTACGAGGGCTGCAAGGCGGCGGAATTCCTTCTGGGGCCGGAGTACGCGCCCCTGCGGGCGGAGTTCGCCGGGAATGTCTGCGAGACCCGGGACAGGGCGTCCAGGGTGCTGATCACCACGGGAGGGGGCGACAGATACAATCTGGCGGGGCAGCTCCTTGAGAAGGCTCTGGCCCATCCCGGGACAGCCTGTCTGGAGTATCATGTGGTCAGCGGAGCCTACAATGTGCATCTGGCGGAATTGAAGGCGCTGGAGAGGCGGCACGGGAACCTGCGGATATACAGCAATGTGTCTGACATGTGCGGCCTCATGCGGGACAGCGACATCGCCGTCACCGCCGGGGGCTCCACCATGTATGAGCTCAGCGCCCTGGGGGTGCCCATGGTGTGCTTCTCCTTCGTGGACAATCAGGAGCGCATCGTGGAGGGCTTTGTGGAGAGAGGGCTGGTGGGCTTCGGGGGAAATTATCTCCTGCAGGGGGAGGCCATGGCGGCGGAGGCGGCGGAGGCCATTGCGCTGCTGGCCGGAGACAGGGAGCTGCGGCGGACGTACAGCAGGAGGCTCCGGGCTGTGGTGGACGGCCGTGGGGCTATGCGGATTGCGAGACGGATCATACAGAAGTCGCAGGAAGGAGCGCAATCCGCATCGCAGAGCGCATGGCAGATTGCAGATTGAATCATTGAGGGTACATTCCCCGATGCTTGCATCGCGCAAACTAGCACCGAGCGTAGCGAGGTTGGGGCGAATACCCCGCTCCTGCGAAGCAGGAGGCAAACACCCCTGTGGTGTTTGAGTGCTTGCACCGGGGAAGTTTATTCATACAACGGTCGCAGGAAGGAGCGCAATCCCCACAGAGGATCGCGCATGGAAATCATATCAGACAGACGGATCGGGAGTGGCGGATGGAGAGACGGCTAGACAAAAAGATGGCTTACTGCGGAGTGGCGGCGGCATTGTGCTTCGCGGCAGTGTTCGCCGCCACCTTCCCCGGCCGCGCCGGGCGGTGGCTGCGGCCGGTGGCGATGGTCTCCTTCGGGGACAGCGTGTTCACGGATATCGGGGGCTTGACCCCAATCCCGGACAGGCTGGCAGAGCGCCTGGGCATATCCTTCTACAATGCCTCCATGGGCGGCACCTGCGCCGCCAGGCTGGAGGCGGAGCGGCGGCTGGATTCCGCCAGGGGCTCCATGTGCCTGGCGGGGCTGGCGAAGGCCGTCCGGGCCGGGGATTTTTCGGTACAGCAGACCGCCAGGCTTCGGGAGGGCAATACGGAGCACTTTCCGGAGATCGCGGCAGGGCTGGCGGAGATCGACTTTGCGCGGGTGGGGCTCGTGCTGATCGAGAGGGGAGTCAATGACTACCATGCCGGAATCCCCATCGAAAACCCGGAGGATCCCCGGGACGAGTACACCTTTCTGGGGGCGCTGCGCTGCGCCGTGGAGGACCTGCGGAGGGTCAACCCAAAGGTGCGGATCCTGTTCATCACGCCCACCTATACCTGGTATCCGGATATGGGCCTGACCTGTGAGGAGCTGGACAATGGGGGAGGGCTCCTGGAGGAGTATGTGGAGGCGCAGATGGAGCTGGGGGAGGAGCTGGGCATAGAGACGGTGGATCTCTACCATGATTTCTTCCCCCACGGGGAGTGGGAGGACTGGGAGCGGTACACCATGGACGGGCTTCACCCCAACGAGGCGGGGCGGGAAAAGATCGCGGAGCGGATCATGGAAGCGCTGGAGCCGGAGGACGGAGCCTGGTACACAGATGCGTGAATTCCCGCGAATCAGTGCCTGATGTCCGCGCCGGGACAAGGCGGAGGAAGAAAGTTGTGCGGGGGTATCACTGAAAGACGGCAAAGCGGTAATAAAACGGGCAGCCAGGGCTGTCTGCGCAGGTATCCATGCGACGGGGGACGGGGCAGAGCGGGCACGGGAGACATGGACATGGACAAAAAGGAAGGGCGGTGGAGCGGGATGACTCCAGGACAGGCATTCGAAACAGTATATCGCAGGATCAGGCGGGAGTGGAAGACGGCATTCCTCACCTGCTTCCTGCTGGGGCTTTTGATCCACATGCCCGCTCTGATTTCGGACATTCCCAATCATGACGGGCTGGACAGCATGTATTTCCACCAGAACATGATCACTTCGGGCAGGTGGTTCCTGTCGGTGGCCTGCGGCTTTTCTTCCTATTATACTGTGCCGTGGCTGATCGGCATCCTGGGACTTGCTTTCCTGGGGTGCGCTGCCGCGGCGCTGTGCGAGCTCCTGGAGGTGCGCAGGATCTGGGCCGTGGCGCTGGTCAGCGGTCTGCTGGCGGCCTTCCCGGCGCTGGCATCCACCTTTGCCTATGTGTACACCCTGGACGGTTATATGCTGGCGCTGCTGCTCTCCGTGCTCTCGGTGCTGGCGGTGAGGAAGCGTAGGCTGGGCTTCGTGCCAGGGGCCTTCTGCCTGGCCTTCAGCATGGGGATTTATCAGGGGTATCTCTCCTTCGCCATGATTCTGGCCATCTTTGCCCTGTGGATGACGCTCCTGGACGAAAAGCTGCCCCTGAAGGACAGGCTCCTGGCCTCGCTGCGCTATCTGTACATGGGGGTGTTGGGCGGCGGGCTCTATTATGCCATCCTGCAGGCCCTCCTTTGGATCCAGGGCAAGGAGCTGGACCATTACCAGGGCATCGACGGCCTGGGCGGCGGCTTCCTGTCCGGGGGGATCCCGGAGGCCCTGGGAGGGATATACCGGGATTTCTTCACCTTCTCCCTCAGGGGGAACGTGCTGTTCACCAATGCCTTCTCCCTGGCCGCCTGGTGCGTCCTGGGGGCGCTGGCGGCAGCGGCGGCGTTTTTTTTGATCCGGAGGAGAAAGTGCTGGAAGAATCCGCTGCTTTTCGCTATAATAGGATTGACGCTCCTGCTGCTGCCTGTGGCGTCGAACATCATTCTGGTGGTCTCCCCTGACGTGAACTACCACCTGCTGATGCGGTATCAGTGGGTGCTGTACGCCATCGGGGCGGTGGCGCTGATAAGCGGACAGGGGGGGAGGACGGAGCGGGGCGCCTGGATGGAATGGCTGGGGCTGGCCGCGGCGGGCACTTTGGTCTTCTGCTACGGCGTGGCGGACAACATCGCCTACTCCAACCTGCAGAAGCGCTATGAGAAGACCTATGCATACTGTCTGCGGCTGCTGGACAGGATCGAGCAGACGGAAGGGTACTACCATGGCATCCCCATAGCCATGATCGGCGTGGTGGGGGACGAGCAGTTCCCGGTGACGGACATCACGCTGCCCGTGACCTCCAACATGATCGGCCTGAGCGGCGACAGCCTGCTGTACACGGGAAAGAACTACCAGCTATTCATCAGGCATTATCTGGGGGCCACGCTGAACGTGCTGCCCGAGGAGGCCATGGAGGACATGTACATGTCGGAGGAGTACATGGCCATGGACAGCTTCCCGGGGCCGGATTCCATCCGCATCATAGATGGGGTCATGTACATCAAGACAGAGAACGTAAACCGTTGATTTCAGGAGGGACAGGATGCTATTATCAATCGTGCTGCCGGCCTACAATGAGGAGCAGAATATTCCCAACACGGTGAAGGTACTGACAGGGATGCTTACGGAAAACGCTATTGACTACGAACTTGTATTCGTCAGCGACGGCTCCCGGGACGCCACCTTCGCCCAGATACAGAAGGCGGCGGCGGAGAACCCGAAGGTCAGGGGGGCGGAGTTCTCCCGGAACTTCGGGAAGGAGGCGGCCATCTTCGCAGGGCTGTCCCTGGCGGCGGGGGACGCAGTGGTGGTCATGGACTGCGACCTGCAGCATCCGCCGGAGGTGGTCCTGGAGATGTGGAAGCTGTGGCGCGGCGGCGCGGAGGTGGTGGAGGGCATCAAGGAGAGCAGAGGCAGGGAAAGCCTGGCCCATAAGCTCTCGGCGGGCCTGTTCTACAAGGTCATGAGCAGACTGATCAAGATGGACATGAACGCCTCCTCGGACTTCAAGCTCCTGGACAGGAAGGTGGTGGACGTGCTGTTAGGGCTGCCGGAGCGGAACACCTTTTTCCGGGCGCTGAGCTTCTGGGCGGGGTTCCGCAGGGAGTACGTCTCCTACCAGGTGCAGGAGAGGCAGTTCGGGGAGAGCAAATGGTCTACCTTAAGCCTGATGAAATATGCAGTCACCAACGCCACGTCCTTCAGCACCCTGCCCCTGCAGCTTGTGACGGTGATGGGGATGATATCCATCCTGTTCAGCGTGGTGCTGTTCATCCAGACCTTTGTGAAGTACCTCTCGGGAACCGCGGTGGAGGGCTTTACCACGGTGATCCTGCTGATTTTGGTCATCGGCGGCTTCCTGATGCTGAGCCTGGGGGTCATCGGCCATTATATCGCCAGAATCTATGAGGAAGTGAAGGGCCGCCCCAAATACATCATCCGCAGGATTACGGATGTGCGGCAGCGGGAAGGGACCTGAGGCCATGAGGCCCTGACATAGATGGAAACAGGACAGGAAAACGGAATGGAGGGAATCATCATGATAAATTTTAACGTGCCGCCCTATGCCGAAAAGGCCATGGGCTATATCCAGGAATGTGTGAAGAACCAGAAGATCTGCGGCGACGGGCCGTATACGAAGAAATGCAGCGAATGGATCGAGAGGAAGACGGGCACGGCCAAATGTCTGCTCACCACTTCCTGCACCCATGCCACGGAGCTTGCCGCCCTTCTGCTGCCCGACATCGGGCCCGGCGACGAGGTCATCATGCCTGCCTACACCTTCGTCTCCACGGCGGACGCCTTTGTGCTGCGGGGGGCTGTGCCTGTGTTCGTGGACATCAGGCCGGATACCATGAACATGGACGAGAAGCTCATAGAGGAGGCGGTGACGGAGCGCACCAAAGCCATCGTGCCGGTCCACTATGCCGGTGTGGCCTGTGAGATGGATACGATTATGGATATCGCGGCCAGGCACCGCCTGGCGGTGGTCGAGGACGCGGCCCAGGGCATCATGGCCACCTACAAGGGGAAGGCTTTGGGCACCATAGGCGACTTCGGGTGCTTCAGCTTCCATGAGACCAAGAACTACAGCATGGGGGAGGGCGGCGCGCT
>NZ_CAPDXS010000002.1:0-2442 GCF_948601915.1 uncultured Acetatifactor sp.
TCAACCACCCTTCCTGGAATTTCCTATATTTGAATTATACAGGAAGCTCCTTCTTCCAATGGCGAATCGGGTGCGGGCCGGAAGCATGCCTATTCGAAGCGCACCTTGATGCTGTTTGCGTGGGCGGTCAGCCCCTCGCTCTCCGCAAAGGCCTCGATGTCCTTATGTACCCTTTCCAGCGCTTCCCTGGAATATGAAATGATGCTGGTCTTCTTCATAAAGTCATCCACGTTCAGCGGTGAAAAGAACTTCGCCGTACCGTTTGTGGGCAGGATATGGTTGGGCCCGGCGAAATAATCCCCCAGGGGTTCAGAGGAATACTCTCCCAGGAAGATTGCCCCGGCGTTGCGGATCTTGGTCATCACCTGGTAAGGGTCGGCGGTGAGGATCTCCAGATGCTCCGAGGCAATCTCGTTGGCGGCATCGATGGCATCCTCCATGCTTTCGGCCAGCAGGATATAGCCGTAGTTGTCCAGGGACTTCTGGATGATCTCCTTCCTGGACAGCTTCTCCGTCAAGGCGTCCGCCTGGGCACTGACCTGTTCCGCCAGCTCTTTCGAGGTGGTAATCAGGATGGCGCTGGCCAGCTCGTCATGCTCTGCCTGGGAGAGCAGGTCCGCCGCCACGTATCTGGGATTGGCCGTGCCGTCCGCCAGCACCAGGATTTCGCTGGGGCCCGCGATGGAGTCGATCCCCACGTAGCCGTACACGGCCTTTTTGGCCAGGGCCACGAAGATATTGCCGGGGCCCGTGAGCTTGTCCACCTTGGGGACGGACTGGGTGCCGAAAGCCATGGCCGCCACTGCCTGGGCGCCTCCCGCCCTGTAGATCGTGTCCACCCCTGCGATGTCCGCCGCCACCAGCGTGCCGGGATTGATCCGTCCCTGGGCATCAGGCGGCGTGGTCATGATGACCTCCCCCACTCCCGCTACCTTGGCGGGGATCACGTTCATCAGGACGCTGGAGGGATAGGCCGCTTTTCCGCCGGGGACATAGACGCCCGCCCTTGAGACAGGCGTCAGCTTCACCCCCAGGATCGTGCCGTCCGCCCTGGAATCGAACCAGCTGTTGCGCAGCTGCTTCTGGTGGAAGCTGCGGATATTGTCGGCAGAGCGTCTGATGACATCTGTCAGGCCGTCATCCAGAAGGCTGTAGGCCGCATCGATTTCTTCCCTTGTCACCTTGATATTATCCGCGTCCAGGGCGTATCCGTCAAATTTCAGGGTGTAGTCGAACAGGGCCCTGTCCCCGTCCCTTCGGACATCCTCCAGGATGCCGTTCACGACGCCCTCATATTCGGAATAATTGTTAGGGCTTCTTTTCAGCAGGTCGTCCAACAGATTTGCTTTTGCCTGCGCTGTCAGTTTTACGATTCTCATAGTTACCCCCATGTCTGCTTTCCGCCGAGCTTCTCAGGAATTCAATTTCCTGCGAAGGCTCAGCACCAGCTCCTGAATCCGTGTCCTCTCCATCTGCATGGCCACGGGATTGACGATCATCCTGGCGGAGAGCCCGCAGACCTCCTCCAGCACTTCCAGCCCGTTCTCCCGCAGGGTGGAGCCTGTCTCCACGATGTCCACGATCACATCCGACAGGCCCACCAGAGGGCCCAGCTCCACGGAGCCGCTCAGCTTGATGATGTCCACGGTCTGATGCTTTTTGTCGTGGAAATAGTCCCGGGCGATATTGGGATACTTGCTGGCCACGCGGATGCGCTCGTGGTGCAGGAGCAGGTCCCTGGCGGACTCAGGCCCGCAGACGCACATCCTGCACTTGCCGAAGCCCAGATCCAGCACCTCGTACACGTTCCGGTTCTCCTCCAGCACAGTATCCCGCCCAGCCACGCCCATATCCGCGGCTCCGTACTCCACGTAGGTGGGCACGTCGGGGCCCTTGGCCAGGAAGAATTTCAGCTTCCACTCCTCGTTTACGAATATCAGTTTCCGTGTATTCTTATCCTTCATCTCTTCGCAGGAGATGCCCATCTCCTCAAAAAGCGCCAGCGTCTGATTTGCAAGCCGGCCTTTGGCAAGGGCGAAGGTCAGATATTGCCTCTCTTCCATGGAATGCGTTTCTTCCATGGAATGCCTCTCTTCCATTTTCATCGCAATGCCTCCCTTCCATGCGCGCCCTCCCCGGAATCTACTTCCTCCCCGGAACACGCCCCTTCCAAGGGAAGCAGCTCCACCGGGATTCCCTCCGCCCGCAGCTTCTGCGCCTCCGCCAGCCTTTCCGCAAAGTCTCCCTGGCCGTAGAATATCCGCCGGATTCCATCCCCGGCGGGAAACCGGGCCTCCTGTCTGGAAAGGGCCTCCATGATGGTGTCCACCACGACGACGAACCCTACCGCAGGGGCATCCTTGCCGAACTGCAGCAGCAGCCTGTCGTATCTGCCGCCCTTCACCACGGCCTCCCCTACGCCGTAGGTGTAGGCCTTGAAGA
>NZ_CAPDXS010000002.1:2452-24610 GCF_948601915.1 uncultured Acetatifactor sp.
AGACCATCCCTGTGTAATACTGGTACTTGCTGAGCATACCCAGGTCGAAGGACACATAGGACTCCACGCCATAGAGCTGCAGCAGGGAATAAAGCTTCTCCAGGCGGCGTATGGCAGCCAGGGAACGGGCGTTCCCCGCCATGGCCCCGGCCTGGGACAGAGAACCCATGTCGCCGAACATGTCCGCCACCTTTAAGAGCCTGTCGCGATATGGCTCAGCCACGGCCCTCTCCGCCAGAAGCTCCTGGGCCGCGAAATAGTTCTTCCCCGAGATAAAGGTGCGCAAATCCAGCTCCGTGTCCTCGTCCAGCCCGGCTTCCTCGCAGAGGCCCTTGAAATATTCCGCATCGCCGATTGCTACCTGAAAGCGCTTCAGCCCGGCCTGCAGAAGGGCCCGGATGACAATGCATATGATCTCCGCGTCCGCCTCCACGGAAGAATCGCCTATCAGCTCCGCTCCCAGTTGGGTCACCTCCTTCAGCTTCCCCTGGAGATTGGAAGTGTTGATGAAGGTATTGCCTATGTAGCTGAAGCGCAGGGGGTGCCTCTCCTCGCCGAAATATTTCGCGGCGCAGCGGGCGATGGAGGGCGTGAAGTCCGGGCGGAGCACCAGGGTATTCCCCTCCTTGTCGAAGAATTTGTACAATTCCCTGCTGGGCGTAGTGCCGATTTCTCTGGAGAATACGTCAAAGAACTCAAAGGTGGGCGTCTGGATGTCCCTGTAGCCGTAGAGACGGATACAGTCCCTCAGCCGACTCTCCACGTACAGCTTTTCTTCGTATTCCTTTCCGTAGATGTCCCGGACGCCCTCCGGCGTATGCAACAATCGCTGGCTCATGAGATTTCCGTACCTTTCTGTCATATCTATATTGAAATCTATTTGAAATACCCATCCGAAATTCGAGTCATACCGGCCTGCCGACCAATCCGGTCGGAAAGACCATTTCGGTCAATGCGGCCCGGTCAATAAGTGCCTGCCTTTTATGGCAGGCGCGCTTTAATGCATTAACGCACTGCCCCGTTACCATGACGATGCATTGAACTCTCTTAGTATATCGGATGGCACCGGCGCTGTCAAGCCCTGTCCTCCAAGTCTTTCTGAAGGATATCCAGATAGGGGACCAGGATTCCGTGCTTGCGGGGCAGGACATATTCCGGATTCAGCTCCTCGTACCGGAAGCTCTTCCTGCCGCCCTCCTTTGCCCGGTTCCAGAAGAACAGGAGCATCTGCAGGGGCAGATAATAGAAGATGTCCTTGTGGGTATAATAGATCAGGAAAAAGGAAATCCCGCCCTGCTTCTCGAATTTCTCCATGAAGCTTACCTGATGCGCATGGATGTTCTGCAGGGCAAAGGTGTCCGCCGCGCATTCCTTTGCGTCGAAGCAGACGGGAAGCCCTTGTATCGCCCCGATGTAGTCAACCGTACTCTTCTGCTCGAAATAGGCCAGCGTGATCTGCCGGCTCTCCTTGTCTATCCGGATGGGAGTGATGGGGGTGGGCACCTTCTGGATCAGGGCAAGGCCCGCGTCCGAATACTTTTCGTTTGTCCGGTTGATCATATCCTCCAGTGTGGAGCCCCGCAGCCCCCGGGAATTCCATGTAGCCATATGCTCTTCCTAATCGCTTTCGGTTTTTTGGGGGAACAGCTCCCGCTCCAGCCTGGCGAACAGCTCCGGGCAGGGGGCAGTAAAGGTCCGGCCGCTGAGAGCGCTGCCCATGCCGGACAGAACCTCCGGGAACGTGACCCGGCAGGCATGCAGCAGCTGGTGGGACAGGCCGTAGCGCCTGCGCAGCTCACGGTTCACCCCCTCCAGGCCGTATTTGGCATCCCCTATCAGAGGATGGCCGATGCTGGCCAGATGGGCGCGTATCTGGTGGCTTTTCCCGGTTATCAGCTCTACCTCCAGCAGGGTATAGCGGTCCGTGACGGCGATGGGGGCATAGGCCGTGTGGACGGGGACAGACTTTTCGGCAGAGCCTCCGCCCTCCGCCGTCCGGGCTACCGTCACCTGGTTCCTCATGGAATCCTTGGAGAGGTACCCCCGGACAGATGCCGCCTCCCCCAGCGCCCCTATACAGATCGTCCGGTAGAATTTCCCCAGGGAGCGCTCCCTGATGCACCTGTTCAGGTATTGCAGCCCGGCCAGGCTCTTCCCCCCCAGCACGATGCCGCTGGTGTTCCTGTCCAGCCGGTTGCAGACAGAGGGACGGAAGGTGGAAAGCTCCCCGGCAAAAGCGGGATTCCCGGACAGCAGACGGCCTATCATCCATTCGTTCAGGCTTACGTCTCCGGGAGCCGCTTTCTGGGTCAGGATGCCGATTGGCTTGTTCATGATCAGGAAGTCGCCGTCCTCATACAGCACCGTGATTCCCTGCAGCCTGCGATAAGCGGCCCAGTATTCCCCCAGGCGCTTCTCCTCTGCGGGCAGAGGGGCCTTGCCGCCGGAATTTCTGCCGCCGGAGCTTCCCCCCGGGGCGGAATCCGAATCCCCCGCCGGGGCTCTGCCGGAGAACTTCCCGAAGGTCTCATCCGAAAAAAAGGTGCACACCTGATCCCCCACAGAGAGAATCTCCCGCCCTTCCGCCTTCTTTCCGTTCAGGGTGATGTTCTTCTTGCGCAGCATCTTGTACAGGAATCCGCTTCCGGCAAGGGGCAGGTATTTATGTAGAAATTTGTCCAGCCGCTGTCCGGCCTGGTTCGCTCCGATTGTCACTGACTGCATAAATCCTCCCGGAAATATATTGGTTTTCCTTACCAGCGCTTCATGTTCCGCCGGTGCTTTTCCAGATAGATGCTCCTGAATTCCTCCACGGAGATGCCGTAGCTGAGCAGGACATCGTTGTAGTACATCATGATATCCACCATTTCCTCGATGAAATGCGCCCGGGTGCCGGCATCCTCCATGATTTTGCGGACGCCCTCCTTTTTCATGATGTCGGCGGCTTCCCCCACCTCTATCATCATCCACATCAACTGATCCTTCCCCTGCTCCGGCGACAGGGGATTCCATTTGTCCTTGTACTTCTCCTGAAGCTGCCGCTGTATCTCCTGCATTTCCTGAAAGCCGAAATCTGCCATAGCCGTATTCTCCTGTTCTGGTATTCATGTTGTCCTCTATAGCGCCACGCTCTTCAAAGTCGCAACGACTGACCGGGTCAGTCCGTCCTCCGGTTCCGGCCTTTTCATCTGATCCAGCCGCTCTGTGTATTTCGTCAGGTTCGTAAATATCTTCACAGTGACGTTCTTATGTCCGTCCGCTTTCAGGATATCGCCGATATGCCTGTAGAAATCAGCTTCCCCGAAAGCCCCCTCCCCCTCCGCGTAGCCGCACACGGTGTTGCCGCAGACCGCCATATGGCTTACTACATAATTCTTCTTATAGGAGGTGAACACCATGTCGTACAGGCAGACCAGGCCTTGGGTATGCCGCTCTATTTCCGCGGAAGTCTCCTCGGCGCAGCTTCGGAACCGCAGGAACATGATGGCCCCTACCGCGCTTTTGCTGGCGGGAAGGCAGCCCAATACGGCCACGATGCTGAGCAGGTTCGCCCGCCGCCCTGTCTGGATATAACCCGCCGCGAACAGGGAAAGTGAGATGGCGAAATAGAGAATCGTGCGGACGATCTCATATTTTTTCTGGGTGTTCAGGTAATTTCTGGTTCCCTTCACGCTGTCCGTGGTGAAGAATCGTCTCAGTTCCATGGGTCTCACAGTCCTTTCTTCTTCATTTGTTCCATGGCCCGCAGGAGGATGCCGTGGGGCGCAAGCTTTGTCAGCGTCCGGAACGCCCGGATCGGCAGGCTGCACACGGATACAGGGCGTCTGCGGTAGGAATCCCGCAGGGCAAGGGCCACCACCCTCTCCGCGTCCACCATGGTATATTTTTTCACCGCAAGCGTGGAGCCCGTGGCCTCCGCGATGTCGAAAAAGGGCGTGTCCACAGGCCCTGGGCAGACGCTGGTCACATAGATGCCGGCATTCTTCAGCTCCTCTCCCAGCGCCCTGGAGAAGTTCAGCACATAGGCCTTTGTGGCCGCATACACCGCGAAGCCCGGCTGGGGCAGAAATGCTGCGCTGGAGGAGAGCTGGATGATGCGGCTGCCCCACCTCATGTAAGGGATCAGGCGATGGGTCAACTCTGTCAGGGCCTCGCAGTTCAGGCGGATCATCCCTGTCTCCAGGCCGCAGTCCTGCTCGCAGAAGCTCCCCATGATGCCATAGCCCGCACAATTGATGAGCATCCGTACCACGGCATTGTGCCGGAAAGCGGCTTCCTCCAGGGCCTCCAGGGATTCCTCCCGGGTGATGTCCATGGCGAATATCCTTGTCCTGTGCCGCATGGTTCCTGCAAGCTCCTCCAGCCTGGGGCGGTTTCTGGCCACCAGCCAGAATTCGTCTGTCCTGTCGAAATGCCCGTCCATCTGACGCGCGAATTCCCGGCCGATGCCGGAGGACGCCCCTGTAATGATGATGATGTTCATACGCGATTCCTTCCTATCATATCCTATAGGCCATTGTATACGAAAGAGGGATCCTTCATACGAAAAGGCCTGTATAATCTTCGATATAATAATCGGCCAGCTCTTTTTTCAGCTCCCTGAACTGGGCGGAATAGTCGTCCTCCACGGCACAGACCCGCATGCCCGCATTCTTTCCGGCCAGGATTCCCGCCGTGATGTCCTCGAACACCAGGCAGCGCTCCGGGGATACCCCAAGCCCCTCCGCCACGGCCAGATAGATATCCGGGCTGGGCTTTCCGCGCTCCACATCGGTGCCGGTCATGATACAGGAGAAATAGTCCCGGAGATTATGTACCCCGGCCACGTTCTCCACCAGCACCCTGGAATTGCTGGTGGCGATGCCCAGCTTGATCCCTGAGTCCCTGCACCCTGCCAGGAATTCCGGTATGCCCTTTTTCAGGGGCACCTCATACATGTACTTATCCCAGGCCATCCGGTTCCACTCCTCCATGATCTCCTCCTGGGATTCCGGTATGGGGAAATGCTCCTTGAAATAGCGGGCGGTCTCGCCGAAGCTCATGCCCTCTATCTTCGTCTGCAGGTCCTCCGGCAGGGCGATGCCGTACCGCCCCAGATATTCGATGTCGATGGCCCGCCACATCCACATGGAGTCCACCAGGGAACCGTCCATGTCGAATATCACCGCATCGATATCATGCATCATTTCGTGCAACATCTGTCAAACCTCCATACAGCTCTCCCGCAGGATTGCAAGCTCCTCCTCTGTCAACTCCCTGTATTCTCCCGGCTCCAGCTCCGGATCCAGCCGAAGGCCGCCGAACGCCACACGCTGCAGGCCGACTACCTCATTGCCCACTGCCTGCAGCATCCGCTTCACCTGATGGAACTTCCCCTCATGCAGGGTAAGGAGAACTTTGTTCTCCCGGATAGCTTTGTCCTCCTTGCGCCCATCGTCCTCTGTCAGCAGCTCCACCCTGGCCGGCAATGTGGGCCGCTCCTCGCCGATGTCCACCCCTGCCTCCAGCCTCCGGATCTCCGGCTGCCCCAGGCTGTGGGCCAGGACCGCAAGGTAGGTCTTGTCCACATGCCTCTTGGGGGCCAGCAGCCTGTGGGCCAGATCCCCGTCATTGGTCAGAAGCAGGAATCCCGTCACATCCTTGTCCAGCCTGCCCACCGGAAAGATGTCCTCTCTGGCGTCCTTTCCCAGAAGGGACACCACGGTCCTGGACACATTATCCCTGGTGGCGGATACCACGCCCTCCGGCTTATTCATCATATAGTAGACATATCTGCGGTATTCCAGAGGCTTTCCCCGAAAGGTGACCCTGTCCGAGAGCTCGTCTATCCTCTGATTCGGATCCTTGGCCGGGACGCCGCCCACGGCCACGATTCCCTGCCGGATGAAGGCCTTCACCTGGCTCCGGGTGCCTATGTTCAATTCGCACAGAAATCTGTCAAGGCGCAAATCCATGCCCTCCCCTGATATGATTATATGGGGACCCTGGAATGTCCCGCTTTCTTTGCACATATAGTATCTTGATAGAATAAGGAGCCTCCCCCTATGAGACTGCTCACCGTAATATTCCTTCTGCTGCTGGGCTGTATCCTGACCAATTCCCAGCTCGGCCTCTCCTATGCCGCCATGGGGCTGAATCTGTGGTTCGAGAAAATGATTCCGTCCCTCCTGCCCTTCATGATGCTCTCCGGCATCATGGTGCGCATGAAGCTGACGGACAGGGCTGCCATGCTGATCTATCCGGTCGTTAAACCGCTGGCAAAAGTTCGGAAGAACGTTTGCTACGCCATGCTCATGGGGTTCCTGTGCGGCTTTCCCATGGGGGCGAGAGTGGTGGACGATCTGTATCAGCGGCAGATGATCGACAGAAGGGAGGCGGAATATCTCCTAGCCTTCTGCAACAACATCGGCCCTGTGTATTTCTGCAGCTTCGTGCTGCCCCTTCTGGGCAGGAGGCTGGTATGGCCCTACCTCTTCGGCATGTACGGGATTCCTCTGCTGTACGGCATGGCGCTGCGGTATACACGTTTCCGCGACATCCCTCTGCCCGGGAAGAATCTCCCCCTGTCGGGGGAGGAGGGAGGCCGCCCTGCCGCCCTTGTGGCCTGTGAGGACAAGAGCGGCTTAGCCGAAAGCCGTTCCGCCGCCCGCTTCTGGGAAAAGCTTCTGGAAGCTGTGGACGGCTCCGTCCAGGCCTCGGTGCGGAGCATGCTCTCTCTGGGGGGATACATGATCCTGTTCAACCTGTTGAACCTGATCCCCCACCTGCTCTTCGGCCGTCCCGTAGCCCCTCTGTCCCCATTGCTCGAAATCACAGGGGGCCTGAAGCTTTTGGGGGACGCCTTCCCTCTTTACAGCCTGTTGGCGCTCTCCTTCGGCGGACTGTCCTGCATTGCCCAGACCTATAGCTGCATCGGCGATTCGGATCTGTCCATCAGCGATTATATCCTGCACAAGGTGGTGCTGACCTTGCTGTGCGGATTGTTCTATCTGGGCTGGTTCCTGCTCCTGCCCGGGTCTTTCCTGCGCTGAACCTACGCGTCCGGATGCGGGATGGCCCCATGAAAGCCCCATACAGGAAAGAACCAGTTCCCTTGGAATGTCCTTCTTCCGCGAGGAACTGGTTCTGGAACAATCTCACATCACGTCCAGCTTGTCGTCATCCTCCTGGTCGTCCAGGTGCAGATCCAAATCCTCCACGGGATGGAGGGAGCGGAGGTTGGACTGGATCAAATCCCGGTACTGGCCCAGAGAGCCCAGAAGCCGTTCATAGTCCGCATTGGTGGACTGGATGGCGGAGGACGTGATGGAATCCAGCTCTACCAGCCGGCTTTCCATATATTGGGAGGCCTGGGTCCTCAGTTCATTGGCCTCCATGGTGGCCTTGTCCAGGATCTCCCTGGCCTGATTGGCGGCGGTGGCCACAATCCCGTTGGCCTGGGCGTAGGCCTGCTGCATGATTTCATGCTCGCTGATCAGCTCATTGGTGTGCACCGTGGCCTCGTCTATCAGCGCCTGGGCCTTGGCCCTGGCGTCGTTCAGGATGGCCTCCTTGTTGCTGATGATCTTCTGATAACGCTTGATTTCCTCAGGGGTGCGCATGCGCAGCTCACGAAGCAATTCGTCAATCTCTTCCTTATTCACGATGATCTCGGAATTTGACATGAATTTCGGCTTGCAGCTCTCGATATACTCCTCTAATTCATCAATCAACTGTTCTATTCTGCTGCTCATACGCGTCACTCCTATCTATCTATAGAATGTGGTACTTCCCATAAATCAGCTTTGCCACGAATTCCGGAACGCATTGGCTGATATCCCCGCCGAAGCTGGCAATCTCCTTGACGCTGGAGGAGCTGAGGTATGCGTATTCCAGGCTTGTAGTCAGGAACACAGTGTCCAGCTTCCCGTCGGAAAGCTTCCGGTTGGTCTGGGCAATCTGCAGCTCGTACTCGAAATCCGTGATGGCGCGCAGACCCCGCACTGCCACATGGATGCCGTTCTCCGCCGCATAATTGATCAGCAGGCCTGAAAAGCTGTCCACCTGCACATTGGGGATGTCCTTCGTAGCCTCTTTCAATATCTTAACACGTTCTTCCACAGAAAACAATGGTGTCTTTGCTTTGTTGTCCAGAACGCTGACCACCAGCACATCAAACATTTCCGAAGCACGCCTGATCACATCCAGATGGCCGAACGTGACAGGATCGAAGCTTCCGGGATAGACGGCACGTTTCATGATTGCTCCTTTTTTAATGAATGCTCTTCTTCATTGAATGCTCTTCTTCATAAAAATGTGTTTGTTGGTTCGATACTGCTTGTCCTTCGTGATACAGAAGCCCAGCTCCGAAACCCAGGAAAAGTCCGTATCCCGGGCAGCTTCCGCCACCAGTATGGTATCCTCCGTCACGTAGGGCATCCTGGCAAGGTGCGACAGCACGGACTTCTCCTCTCCGTTTTCGTAGGGAGGATCCATGAATATGATGTCCACGGCGTTTTCCCGGATGCTGCCCAGGGCGCTGCACGCATCCTGCCTCAGGACCACGGCTCTGTCTTCCAGCTTCGTAAAGCGGAGGTTCTCCTGGATGCAGGACACCGCTTTCTGGGCGTTGTCCACGAAATATGCCTTCCTTGCGCCCCGGCTCAGGGCCTCGATGCCTATGCCGCCGCTGCCGCTGAACAAGTCCACGAACACGCCCCCGGGGATGTCCCACTGCAGCATGTTGAACAGGGTCTCCTTGATCCGGTCCGTGGTGGGCCGGACGTCCAGCCCCTCCGGCGTCTTCAGGGGCAGGCTCCTGGCCGTTCCCGCTATCACTCTCATATCAATCCCATGCCCTTTCTCGATTCATGCCCGAATCATACCCTTATCTTCGTCCCCTTGCCGTCCCGCCTGGCGGTCTTCATCCTGTTCAGGTCGATGGCCTTGCCCTTATATTCTATGGAGCATTCCACGGCGTTGGAGGTATAGTAGACATTTTCCACACAGTCCTTGGGCCCCAGCTTCATGCCCCTGGCGCCCAGAGCGGCTTTCTTCTGCTCCGGAATCTCCTCTATGGCGAATTTTAAGAAGAAGCCCTCCTTCGTCTGCAGGATGACCTGGCTCTGTTCCTCCAGCGGCATGACGCTCAGGACCTGATCCCCCTCCGCCAGCTTGGTGGCTGCCACCGTGCGCTTGGACACATCGAACTCCCCGCCGCTCACCAGCTTTATCATGGACTGGGCCGTCACGAAGACCACCTGCCTGAGGTTCAGCTGGGTCTGGCTGGTGATGCAGACAATCTGCTCCTTCTCGGAATTGTAGTTGCTCACATTGTCGATGGGGACGCCCTTATCCCGGAACTTCCCGAAGGGGAGATCCATGACCTTGATGCTGTGGAGCTGCCCCGCGGAGGTGAACAGGCATACCTTCCCGGTGTTCTTGCAGGGGAAGAGGAACCTGCTCTCCGCCTCCGCCGCCTCCTTGTTGCGCTCATAGGCGGCAGTGTCGATGACCTTGACATAGCCGAAGCGGTCCATGAGGAAGACCACCTCCGTCTCCTCGATCTCCTTCTCTTTGTAGACTGCCTCCTCCACATTGTCAATGACGGTCCTGCGCTTGCGGCTGTACGCTTTCCTGAATTCGTCCAGTTCATTTATGATGACCTGGGCCATGGAATCCCTGCGGTCCAGGATGTCCTCATAGCGGTAGATGTTGGCCATGGTGTCCTCGTGCTCCTTGATCAGGGCCTCGATTTCCAGGCCGATCAGCTTGTACAGGCGCATCTCCAGGATGGCATTTGCCTGGCGCTCCGTGAAAGAGAGCTGCGCCGCCATGATCTTGGATTCCTTGCTCTTGAACTTGATGCCGGCGGTCTTGCCCTCCACAAGGCAGGCCTTAGCCATATTCCTGTCCTTGGAGCCCCGCAGGATCTCGATGATCAGGTCGATGACATTGCAGGCCTTGATCAGGCCCTCCTGCACCTCCTTGCGCTCCAGCTCCCTGGCCAGCAGGTTATTGTACTTCCTGGTGGCAATCTGGAACTGGAAGTCCACATTGGCCTTCAGGATGGCTTTCAGCCCCATGGTCTCCGGTCTGCCGTCGCAGATGGCCAGCATATTGACTCCAAAGGTGTCTTCCAGCCTGGTCTTCTTGTAGAGGAGGTTCACGAAATTCTCCGCATCCGCGTCCTTCCTGAGCTCTATCACAATCCGGATGCCCTCCTTGGAGGACTGGTTGGAGATGTCCACCACGTCCAGGGTCTTCTTGGACTCCACCAGGCCCGCCACATCCGACAGGAACTTGGAGATGTTCATGCCGATCATGGGGTAGGGAATCTCCGTGATGACCACATTGACCTTGCCGCCCTTCAGCTTCTCGAATTCCACCTTGCCCCGGACCTTGATCTTGCCCGTGCCGGTCTCGTAGATCTGCAGCAGGTCGTCCTTGTTGGTGACGATGCCGCCGGTGGGGAAATCAGGGCCCTTCAGGTAACGCATCAGCTCTCTGGTGGTGACGTTTTCGTCGCGCATGTAGGCCTTCATGGCGTCCACCACCTCCCCCAGGTTGTGGGGCGGCGTGCTGGTGGCCATGCCCACCGCGATGCCCTCGGAGCCGTTTATGAGAAAATTGGGGAGCTTCACCGGCAGGACGGCAGGCTCCTTCTCCGTCTCATCGAAATTCGGGACGAAATCCACCACGTCCTTGTCCAAATCGGCCAGGTAAGCCTCCTGGGTCACCCGCTGCAGCCGGGCCTCGGTGTAACGCATGGCCGCGGCCCCGTCCCCCTCGATATTGCCGAAGTTGCCGTGGCCGTCCACAAGAGGCAGCCCACGCTTGAAATCCTGGGTCATGACTACAAGAGCCTCGTATATGGAGCTGTCTCCATGGGGATGGTATTTACCCATGGTATCGCCCACGATACGGGCACACTTTCGATAAGGCCTATCATAGCGGATGCCCAGCTCGTACATATCGTAAAGCGTCCGCCGCTGTACGGGCTTCAAACCGTCCCGCACATCCGGCAGCGCCCTGGCGATGATGACGCTCATGGCGTAATCGATGAAGGACTTCTGCATCTCTTCGGAATATTCTGTTTTTATGATTCTGCTGTCTTCCATTTATTTCCAACCCTTTACGCGAGTATAATCATTCTACCATATAATCCATGATTTGTAAAAGAAAATGTGGCATCCACAGAGCCCTCAGATATCCAGCTCCGCGTCCACCGCATGCTCATAGATGAAGGTCTTCCGGGGCGGCACCTCCGTGCCCATCAGAAGCTCCGTCACCTCCGAGGCCATCCTGGCATCCTCAATCTCCACCAGCTTCATCCGTCTGGTCTCCGGATTCAGCGTGGTCTCCCAGAGCTGCTCCGCGTCCATCTCGCCCAGTCCCTTGTAACGCTGCAGGGTAAAGGAGCCCTTGTGGGTCTTCCGATACCGTTCCAGCGCCTTGTCGTCATAGAGGTACTGCTCCTCCCCCTTGGCGGGCATGGCCTTGTACAGGGGCGGCATGGCGATGTACACATGCCCTTCGAAGATCAGTTCCGGCATGAACCGGTAGAACAGGGTCAGCAGCAGATTGGAGATATGGGCCCCGTCCACGTCCGCATCCGCCATGATGATGATCTTGTCATAGCGCAGCTTGGAGATATCAAAATCATTCCCGTACCCCTCGGAAAACCCGCAGCCGAAAGCGTTGATCATGGTCTTGATCTCCGCGTTTGCCAGCACCTTGTCTATGCTGGCCTTCTCCACGTTCAATATCTTGCCCCGAATCGGCAGGATCGCCTGGAACATGCGGTTCCTGGCCATTTTCGCGCTGCCCCCGGCGGAATCCCCCTCCACGATGAAGATTTCGCACTGGGAGGGCGTCTTGGACTCGCAGTTTGCCAGCTTCCCGTTGGAGTCGAAAGAGAACTTCTGCTTCGTCAGCATGTTCGTCTTCGCCCGCTCCTCGGACTTGCGGATCTTGGCCGCCTTCTCCGCGCAGGAGATGACATTCTTCAAAGTCTCCAGGTTCCGGTCGAAGAAATGCACGATTTCCTCCCCCGTCACCTTGGACACCACCTTGGCCGCGTCCTGATTGTCCAGCTTCGTCTTTGTCTGCCCCTCGAAACGGGGATCCGGGTGCTTGATCGACACCACCGCCGTCATGCCGTTGCGCACGTCCGCCCCCGTGAAATTGGCGTCCTTCTCCTTCAGGATCCCCAGATTCCGCGCATATGTATTGATGACGTTCGTGAACATGGTCTTAAAGCCCGTCAGATGCGTGCCGCCCTCGGAATTGTAGATATTGTTGCAGAACCCCAGCACATTCTCATGGAACTCATTGATGTACTGAAAAGCCACCTCAACGGAAATCCCCTCGCTCTCCCCGCTGAAATAGACGATGTCATGCACCGCCTCCTGGGACTTGTTCATGTCCTTCACAAAGCCCGTGATCCCGTCCGGCTCATGGAACGTCACCGTCTCCGGCGCTTCCCCCCGCCTGTCCTCGAATACGATCGTCAGATTCGGATTCAGATAAGCCGTCTCATGCAGACGGCTCTTCACATCCTCCTCCTTGAACCGGGTCTTCTCGAAAATCGTATCGTCCGGCAGGAAATTGATGGTAGTCCCCGACTCCTTCGTCTTCCCCAACACCGGAAGCAGCCCGTCCTGAAGCTCCACCACCGGATTTCCCCGCTCATACCTGTCCTCATAGATAAAGCCGCCGGTCTTGACCGTCACGGTCAACCTGGTGGAAAGCGCGTTCACCACCGAAGACCCCACCCCGTGCAGCCCCCCGCTGGTCTTATACGCCGAATTGTCGAACTTCCCCCCCGCATGAAGCGTGGTGAAGACCAGCCGTTCCGCACTGATTCCCTTCTCATGCATCCCCACCGGGATGCCGCGCCCGTTATCTATCACCGTAGCGGATCCGTCCGCCTCCAGCACCACCCGGATCGTATCGCAGACCCCCGCCAGATGCTCATCCACCGCATTGTCCACGATTTCATAAATCAGATGGTTCAGACCCTTCGTGGACACGCTGCCGATATACATCCCCGGCCGCTTCCGCACAGCCTCCAGCCCCTCCAGCACTGTAATGCTGGAGGCATCATAATTCCCAACACCCACACCACTTGCCATCTATAAACCTCTCATTCCAAAAGCTTTCTGCCCCATGACTGTCATGTCCCGCACCGCTTTCCCGGGAGCGAAGGAACATATGTTCTGATTCCATGATACTCGAACTTCCTGCAAAATGCAAGAAGTTTTTTCACTAAACCTGAATCTTCCTGCAGCAGGCAAACGCCAGCGCCCCAGGCCCGATATGACACGCCACGCTCAACGACAGCGCGTCCACATGTACATCATACCCCGGAAACCGTTCCAGTATCTCCTTCTTATAGAGCTCCGCCTCCTCCCGGTTCGCCGTATGCGCAACCTGCAGCCAGATATGCTTATCCTCCGTCATCCCCCCGAACCGGTTCTCGATATCGTTCCTGATAGCCGTCATCATGATGGCCTTCCCCTGATTCGTGGTCCTGGCCTTGGCAAAAGCGTCCAGCTTCTCCCCCTGAATCTGCAGCACTGGCTTCAGCCGCAGCATCGTCCCGATCGCCGCTGCGGCAGGCGTGATCCTCCCGCCCTTTTTCAGATAATACAGCGTATCCAGCATAATATAGATGCTGCTGTTGAACCTGTCCTCCTCCAGGAACTCCCTGATTTCCCCGGCACTCTTCCCCTTGGCCGCCAAAAGCTTCGCGTCCAGACAGGACTGCCGCTGGGTCACCGAAATCCGCTGATTGTTCACCACCTGCACCCGCCCGTCGTACTCCTGGGCCAGAATCATGGCGCTCTGACAGGAGCCCGACAGCCCGCTGCTCATGGGGATGTGGACCAGCTCGTCATGCTCCTCCAGAACCTTGTCCCACAGATTCATCACAGATTCCGGAGACGGCTGGCTGGTAGCGATATTGGCGCCGGAGGCAAGCTTTTCATAAAACTGCTCCTGGGTCAGGTCGATATCCTCGAAATAAGTCTCCTCATCGATCATAAAAGGCATGGGCAGCACATAGATGCCCAGCTCCTTCCCCGCCGCCTGTGTGATCCCACTGTTGCTGTCCGTTACAATTGCCACATTTGACATAACATTCCCTCGTTTCCGTGCATACGTTTCCCCGATATGCCGCATGTTTTATTTCAAAATCTATATCAGTCTCTAACCGTATATTTTAATTTCCTGTATTTATACCGACACTCACCAAAATCTGCCAAGCAGACCGACTCACGAGCGAAAGTCAATGGAGACCTTGCGGCAAATTTCATCGCTCGTGAACATATCATATGGACCGAAAGTCCACGCCCGCCTCCGCCTCTTTCTCCAGATGCGCTTTCAGGCGGCCATGCTCCGGCAGGCTCAGCTCCGGATCCGCGGCCAGCAGCCTGTCCACCGCCTCGGAGGCCTGCTTCAGCAGCCCGGCGTCCGCATAGATATCCCCCACCCGGAAGGAGAATTCCCCGCTCTGCCGGATGCCGAACAGCTCCCCTGGCCCCCGGAGCTTCAGATCCTCCGAGGCGATATGGAAGCCGTCGTTGGATTTGTTCAGGATCTCCAGCCTCTCCATGGATTCCGCCTTCTCGTCCGCGCTGACGAAGATGCAGTAGCTCTGGTGCTCCCCGCGGCCCACCCGCCCCCGGAGCTGATGGAGCTGGGCCAGGCCGAAGCGCTCCGCGTTCTCCACCATCATCACAGTGGCGTTGGGCACATTGATCCCCACCTCTATGACCGTGGTGGACACCAGTACATCGATGGAATGCTCCGCGAACTGGTTCATGATGCGGTTCTTGTCCCCGGGGCGCATCCTGCCGTGGAGATAGGACACCCGGATATCGGCGGGCAGCGCACTTTTAAGCGTCTCCGTGTAGTCCACCACATTCTCCATGGGAATCCCGCCCTCGGCGTCATCCGCGTCCCCCTCCACCTGGGGACAGATGACATAGACCTGCCGCCCCTGGGCCACCTGCCCGGCGATGAACCGGTAGGCTTTGGGCCTGTAGCCGGTATTCACCACGCAGTTCTTGATGGGCAGCCTGTCCGCGGGCAGCTCGTCGATGACCGACAGATGCAGGTCTCCGTACAGAATGATGGCCAGCGTCCTGGGAATGGGCGTGGCGCTCATGACCAGGATATGGGGATCCTCCCCCTTCTGTGCCAGGAGCTCCCGCTGCCTGACCCCGAACCGGTGCTGCTCGTCCGTCACCACCAGCCCCAGGGAGCGGTACTGCACCTTCTCCTGAATCAGGGCGTGGGTGCCGATGACCAGGTTGGCGTCACCGGAGGCAATAGCCTGGTAGGCCTCCCGCTTCTCCCTGGCCGCCATGGAGCCCACCAGCAGGACGGGGCGGAAAATCAGGCCATACTTTTCCGCATAGCCCTGTATGGTCTCGAAATGCTGTACGGCCAGCACCTCCGTGGGAGCCATCAGCGCGCCCTGATACCCGTTGGCGGCGGTCATCAGCAGCGCCAGCACGGCCACAATCGTCTTGCCGGAGCCCACATCCCCCTGTACCAGGCGGTTCATGCAGCTCTCCCCTGCCAGATCCTCCCGGATCTCCCGCCAGACCTTCGCCTGTGCCTCCGTCAGGGGGAAGGGGAGCTGCTCCAGAAACCGCAGGGTGTCCGCGGTCTCCTGCATCCGGTGGCGGTTTTCCAGCTGCCTGTCCAACTGCTGGCCCCTGCGCATCAGATACAGGAACGAAAAGAACTCGTCGAACACCAGCCGCCGCCTGGCTCTTATCAGGGAATCCCGGTCATCCGGGAAATGCACCGTCTCCACGGCCTCCCTCCAGGAAACCAGTTGATTCTCCTCCAGCAGGGCAGGGGCATGGTATTCCGGCTCAAAGGCGTAGCCCGCCAGCGCCTGCCGCACATATTTCTGCACCGCCTGGTTGGTCAGGCCCTTCGTCAGGGCATACCGGGGCACCAGACGGTTCATGAGCCTGTCGTAATCCGCAGGGGAGAAGATTTTGGGCTGCTCCATGGCCAGGACGGCGCCCTTTGCCCGGACCAGGCCGCGGAAGATATAGAATCCGCCCTGGCGCAGCGTCTTTTTCAGGAAGGGCATGTTGTAGAAAGTCAACTGCAGGCGGCCGGACTCATCCGCTATCACCACGTTCAGGATGCTCAGATTCCGGATTCTCCGCTCATTGGGGATGCCGCTTACGGCCCCCTGGACGGCGCAGACCTCCCCGGAAACTGCCCGGCCGATTTTCACAGGCTCTCCGAATACCTCGTAGTCCCTCGGATAGGCCGCCAGCAGCTCCCCCACCGTCCGGATGTCCAGCTTGCCGAACAGCCTGCCGGTCTTCTCGCCCACCCCTTTCAGCTCTGTTATAGGCGTATCCCTGTCCATAAGCCTCCTCTACGGCGTGTCTATCACAAAGGAAGGAGACAGCGTCAATCTGCCTCCCTCCTGCACTCCCGCAACAGTTCAGATCTATTCCACAGACATGACATAATAGTAGATGGGCTGGCCGCCGTACTGCAGCTCGATATCGCAGTCGGGATAGCGGTCCGCGATCTGCGCCCGGAACGCCTCCGCAGCCTCCTCCTTCACATCGCTCCCATAGTAAATGCTGATCAGCTCGCTCTCCTGGGTCATCATCTTCGACACGGTATCCCCCGCCACAGCGGTCATGTCCCCTCCCACGGCAAGGATGCCTGTATCGCCGATTCCCATAAAGTCGCCCTTTTTGATTTCCTTGTCGTCGATGACCGTATCACGCACCGCGTAGGTCACCTGTCCGGTGCAGACATGCTCGACTTCAGCCAGCATGTTCGCCTCGTTCTCCTCCACGGACAGCTCCGGCACGAAATTGATGACGGCGGTGATTCCCTGGGGGATGGTCTTGGTGGGGATCACGAAGAGATCCTTCTCCGCGGTGAGCTCCGCGGCCTGGTTCGCCGCCAGGATGATGTTCTTGTTGTTGGGCAGGATGAATATGGTCTTTGCATTGACCTTATCCACCGCGTCCAGGATGTCCGCGGTGCTGGGGTTCATGGTCTGGCCACCCTCGATGATGTAGTCCACCCCCAGGCTGCGGAAGATCTCGTTGATGCCCTCTCCCACGGAGACGGCGATGAAGCCGAAGTCCTTGGGCGGCGCATCTGCCGCCGCTTCGGCCGTCTGCACTGACTTGCCGGATTCCTGCCCGTCGGCCTTCCCCTCCTCCTTCTCCGCCATCTTGAAGAGCTTCTCCTGATGCTCCAGACGCATGTTGTCGATCTTCATGTTGGAAAGCGCACCATACTTCAATGCCTTCTGGATCGCCAGGCCAGGGTCATTGGTATGTACGTGCACCTTCACGACATCGTCGTCTGCCACACATACAATGGAATCGCCGATGGACTCCAGATAAGCCTTGAAATCCATCTCTGTCTTGATGTTGAATGTCTTGTTCAGCATGATGATGAATTCCGTGCAGTAGCCGAACTTGATCTCCATCTGCGCCTCCGCCTGCCGCTGGCCGGAAACCTTGCCGCTGCCTGTCCCGCCGGAGGGCTTGATGGACAGATCCAGCTCCTTTCCCAGGAACGCGTCGAGTGCGCCGGAGAGCACCGTGATGAGCCCCTGCCCGCCAGAATCCACCACGCCGGCCTGCTTCAGCACCGGAAGCATCTCCGGAGTCTGGCTCAGCACATATTCCGCATGGGCGATGATGGTGGAGAGGAAGGTCTCCATATCCGAACAGCCGTCCTCCACAAGCGTCTGGGCCTTCTCCGCCGCTCCTCTGGCAACGGTGAGGATCGTGCCCTCCTTGGGCTTCATGACAGCCTTGTAGGCAGTCTCCACGGCCTTGTCCAGGGCTTCCGCAAGGATGGGGATCGTCAGGCTCTCCTCCTCCTTGATCCGCCTGGTGAAGCCGCGGAAGAGCTGTGACAGGATGACGCCGGAATTTCCTCTTGCGCCCCGCAGGGAGCCGCCGGAAATGGCCTTGCACAGCCCCTGCATGTCAACTGCGTTGCCCAGTTCCAGGACTTCCCTGGCCGCGGACATGATGGTCATGGTCATATTGGTGCCCGTGTCGCCGTCAGGGACGGGGAAAACGTTCAGTTCATTGATCCACTCCTTCTTACTCTCCAAATTCTTTGCGCCGGCCAGGAACATCCTGGAAAGCATCCCGGCATCGATTTGTTGTAAACTCACGACACGCTCCTCCTTAATCAATCACTCTGACACCGTCTACATAAATATTGATCTTCTCGATTTCGATACCGGTAAATTCTTCCACTTTGTATTTCACGTTGCTGATCAGGTTGTCTGCCACGGCCAATATGCTGACGCCATAGGCCACGATGACATGGAAATCCAGAATCAGTTTATTGTTCTTGTTGAGCGTCACGGTGATGCCTCTGGTGATGCTGTCCATTTTCAGAAGCTTTACCAGACCGTCCTTTACGCTGACGCCTGCCATGCCTACGATACCAAAGCATTCCACGGCGACGCCTCCCGCATACTGGGCAATCACTTCATTATGAACGACAATCTTTCCCATATGGGTATTCATAGAAGAACCTTTCATAGTAACCCTTCCTTTCCTTGTCCAACAATAAAAAGCAGACATATAGATACTATTTTAACAGCTTTCCCAGAAAAAGGGAATAATAAATATTAAAATTAAAAAAAGATTTTTTTTACTTGCTTTTTCCATATATTTCTGTTAAGATACTAATGTTGTGTACAATAAAATACAAGCGTTGCACGCGCGGGTGTTGAGGAGGTGGCAAAATGGCGAAGTGTGATATTTGTGGGAAAGGCGTTCAGTTCGGTCATAATGTAAGCCATTCGAATAGAAAGACCAATGCAATGTGGAAAGCGAATGTCAAGCGGGTAAGGTGCAAGGTGAACGGCGCTTCTAAGAGGATGCATGTCTGCACCCGTTGCTTAAGGTCAGGCAATGTGGAGAGAGCGTAAGCTTTTTCGTACATTTGGCAAGAATGGAAGTTGGAAATTGACGTCAACGGAAAGAGGCTGTCGCTACGGCAGCCTCTTTTAGTGCTTTTCAACGCGCCCGGTACGCCTCAATCCCCGCAGAAGCAATTGTATCCCACAAACAGCAGCAGGGCGATGATGATCAGGCCCACCAGCCGGTTGTGGGCGATCAGCATAATCAGCATGCCGATTGCTATGAGAAGAGCAACGAGTCCTATGATTTTCTTCATGATGCCTCTGGATTCGTGGTATCACTCTATCATATGCGCCCCGGGCGCGGAAAATGTCAATCCTCCGGCTCTTCCGCGGAATGCCCCTCTTCCACGGAATGCCCTTCTTCCGTTTCTTCCTCCGGGAACGCGATGTCCACCACCTCCGCGTCGGAGATTTCTTCCATCCCGTCTGACCCGTCCTTCCCGCCCTTCTTCTTGGACTTGGTGAACTTGTCCACCAGGTCGGGGATCATGTCCAGCACCTTGGTGACAGCGTCCTGGTTCTTGATGTTCACCAGCTTGACGGCATTGTCCTTTATGACCAGCACCGCGCTGGGGGTCATCTTGCCGCCCAGGCCGCCTGCGCCGGACGAGGAGCTCTTCTGACCGTTGCTGCCTGCCCCGGCGCCTACGCCGAAGCTCACGTCCACCAAAGGCAGGATGATGGTATCGCCGATTTTTGTGGCCTCTCCCACCACTGTCTTGGTGGACAGCACCGTATCCATGCCTCTGAGCAATGACTCTACGACTCCCTGAAACTGATTTTCTCTTTCCTTCTCTGCCATCTTCTCCTCCATTCTCATGCCAGTTCATGCCGGACTTTCTTTGCCATGCTTGCCTTGTACAAGCTCTGTGTCTTTTCAGATATTCCTGTCCGCACCGCTATGCGGCAGCGGGTTTCTTCCGTCCTGTTTTCAGCCTTCGCAGGAATATGCGCAGCTTTTTGTCCAGGAAGAGCCTCACGCCGTTTATCACGAACGTCCATACCAGTACGTGTCCGGCTATGTCGAACTCTCCCTCCAGCCTTTTCTCCTCAAAGTCCGGCGTCACGCACACTCCCGTCCCCAGCGGGGCGGACAGGATGCAGTATGCACCGTAGAGGTAGCCTGTGGTATCCGGAGAGCCTGTGCCGAAGAGCAGCCTTACTTTGACGTGCTTTGGCCGGATGTCCCTGAGGATCCGGCCTGCCCGGAAAAAGGCGTGGGCGGCCAGCTGCTTTGTGTTTTCCTCCTGCAAAAGCTCCATATAATAGGATATATTCTTCCAGATTCCTTTTATTTTATCACATATATTATAGATTGTGTACTTTATCCCCTGAACTTTTTGAGAAATCTTTCCAAAGGGGCCGCCCTCCTGAGCGGTCTGCCCCTCGCCCTCTCCGCCGCTTCCGGCGGCAGGGTCGGCTTCTGATCCTGTTTCCGGGGAACCTTCCGTATTGGGGCCGTTTGCGGCCTTTGCAGCATTGGGGACGGCTTCTGCGGGGACGGCTTCCG
This sequence comes from uncultured Acetatifactor sp., assembly GCF_948601915.1. NCBI lineage: Bacteria > Bacillati > Bacillota > Clostridia > Lachnospirales > Lachnospiraceae > Acetatifactor > uncultured Acetatifactor sp. The sequence goes on from NZ_CAPDXS010000002.1 coordinate 22,903, forward strand.
AATCAATTGCTTCCGGTTCCGCAGGTTCCGCCGCTTCCGGCTCCGAAGGCTTTGAGGAGTCCGCTTTCCGCGAAGCCTTTTTCCCTGAGGGGGAGCCTGCATCCGCAGGGCCGCTGTCCGTCTCCTCCTGAACCGTCTTCTCCGGCGGGATTTTCATATCGAGCAGAGAAAACCACAGCGCCTTGGCCGTAAGCCGTCCGGGCGCAGGGTATCGGAACCGCACCCGCAGCAGGCCGCAGAGCCAGTTCACCTTCACGGAAAGCCGCAGGCCTTCCGCGTCTTTGCTGCCGGAGAGCCGGTAGGTGAAAGGAAAGAACAGAACCAGTGCAAGCCCCAGGAGCATCACCGCCAGCACTGCCAGAAGGACTATGCCGAGTATGGACAGAACCTTTAAAACGATTGCTAACATCGCAGATACTCCTTCAACGCGCAGTCGCCCCTGACCGCCAGGCATTCGGTTACGATTTCCTCCACCAGGGCAATGGCTTCCTCCCTGTTCTTCGCTATGCCTACCACATAGGGCGGGCATTTGCGGTAATAGGGCTGGCACAATTGTCTCGCCTCATAGACTTCCAGCTGATCGAACGGGTTGCGGGAAAGGGAAATCAGAAATACACTGGAAAAAAGGGGCTTGTTTTCCAGCTTTTTCTTTATTTTATCCAGTTTTTTCTTCTTAATGCCCTCACCCAGGTACAAATTCGGATGATATTCTAATAATACTTCTTGCTGCCCCATAGATTGCTCTTCTTCAGCTCCAGATACTCCTCGTATGCCTTTTCCAATATCTGCTTCTCATTCGCGAACTTCAGCAGATGATATGCCTCGTGGTACTTGTAATAGCCTGAATCCGAAAAAAATTCTTCCTTTTGTGGTTTGCTGTAATAACTGTCGGCCATCATCAGATACCAGTGCACTTCCTTCTCCACGATATCCTCGGGCACGTTGAACGTATACTCGCTCTTCCCGATATACTTTATGATGGTAGCCTTCGCTCCTGTTTCCTCCAGCACCTCCCGCAGGGCCGTGTCCTTGTAGTCCTCCCCCTGCTCCACAGTGCCTTTCGGCAGAACCCAGCCCTCGTACTTGTTCTTGTAGTTCTTGTACAAAAGCAGGATTTTTCCACGAAAAATTACCACACCACCACAGCTTGTTGCTTCCATCATTGCAATTCCTCCTGATTGGTGTGCCACTTGCTTGACTAGGAATAGTATAGTCCAATCTCCCCGGAAGTGCAATACTTATTTTTCGCGCGGCATTCTGCCGGAGGGCTATCTCCCATCGTTAAAATAGGCATCGAAGATCCGCTTGGCGATGGGAACCGCGTAATCCCCGCCGCTGCCGGCTCCCTCCACGATGATCGTGACGCAGATTTCAGGATTCTCCACCGGCGCGAAGCCGGTAAACCATGCATGGCTGTCCTCTTTGTCGTCATTGTATTCCGCGGAGCCTGTCTTTCCGGCGGCGGTGTAGCTTAAGCCGGAGAGCTTCCTGCCGGTGCCCTCCTCCACCACGGATTCCATCAGGCCCTTCAGGATTCCAGCCTCCTCCCCGGTCATCAGGCTCCCGTAGGCGGAGGGCTCGAAAACCTTCACGATCCGCCCCTCGTCATTCTCCACCCGGTCTACCGCATAGGGCTTCATGAGGATCCCGCCGTTGGCGATGGCGCTGGTGATCATGTTCAGGTGGAGGGGCGAGATCTGGGTCCTGC
>NZ_CAPDXS010000002.1:24620-62548 GCF_948601915.1 uncultured Acetatifactor sp.
AGGTCTGCATCAGCTCGTTCATGGACACCCTGTCCACCACATTGGCCTTGCTCTCCGAATAGGGGAAATCGACGGGAAGCGGCCTGTTGAACAGCAGCTCCTCCAGGGTCTCCTCGAAGCTCTGCTGCTCCAGATTCACCCCGATATTGGCAAAGGAGGAATTGCAGGATTTCGCGAAGGAGCTCTCGAAGCCCACCTGCCCGTGGTTCGTCCCATGGTAACAGTTGATGCGCCCGGTGCCGGAGCTGAAATACCCATTGCACTGATAGGAATAATCGTCGTAGGTATCGGGGTTCTCCCGGATGTATTCCAGCGCCGTCACGATTTTGAAGGTGGAGCCGGGTGGATATTGTCCCTGGGTCACACGGTTCAGCAATACGGAGCTGTCTTCATCCTCCACGATGGAATCCCAAATCGCTCCGATCTCATTGGGGTCGAAGCCCGGATGGGACACCATGGCCAGTATCTTCCCCGTGGCCACTTCCGTCACCACGATGGCTCCCTTGTAGATATTGAGCTGGTCGTCCGCCACCTGCTGCAGCTCCACGTCCAGGGTGGTATAGACGCTGTCGCCGGGATTCTTGATGCCGGCCAAATCGTTGGCCGCCTTGTTGGCCAGGGAAGTACTGGTGTTGATCAGGTAGTAGTTGGCCAGGGCCTCCACGCCTGTGCGGCCTTTGGTGGAATAGCCCACGGCATGGGCGAACAGCTTGCCGTAGGGATATATCCTGGTCTCTTCCTGGGAATCCTCTTCCCCCACGCCTTCATTCAGCCGGGTCTCGGCCAGGACATCCCCGTCCCTGGAGTAGATCGTGCCGCGGTAATTCCTGGACAGCAGAATCTCCTGCCTGGAATTGTAGCTGTTGTTGATCATCTCCTCCTCGCTGGTGGCCGTGAAATAGCTCAGATATCCGATCAGCGCAGCGAACAGCAGCCCGAAGAAGCAGCATGTGGCGATGATTTCAGGCCTGTTGGCGCTGTAGCGGGCGCTGCGGCTTTTTTTATGACTGGCCTTTTTCCCGGGCGCTGCCGGACGGCGTTTCTTTTCCTTTTCTGGCATTATGCCTGCCTCCCTCCTGCTGTAGCCTGATATAGATGCCCTGGATCAGGAAAAACATGATCATGGTGGTCATCACGGAGCTGCCTCCATAGCTGATGAAGGGCAGCGTGACGCCGGTCAGGGGAATCAGCTTGATGCCGCCCCCGATGGTCAGGAATATCTGGAAGATGTACATGATGCCGATTCCGTATACCACCAACTGGTAGAACCTGTCCCTGATCAGGGCCGACATCCGCATCATCTCCAGGAAACAGGCCACGGAAAGCAGGATGACGCAGATGCCGAAGGCCACCCCCAGCTCCTCGCATACGGAGGAAAAGATGAGATCCTTCTCCACAAAGGGAATCGCCGTGGGATTTCCCTTCAACAGCCCCATGCCGAACCAACTGCCGCTGCCGATGGCGAAAAGCGACTGGGTGATGGAATAGCCCTCCTTATCGATATAGCTCCAGGGATCGCGCCAGGTAAGGACCCTGTCCCTCACATGGCCGAAGAGCTTCAAAGCTCCCCAGGCCGCGCCGCTCCCACCCACTGCCCCGGCCAGCAGATAGAGATAATTCCGGGTGGCCGCAAATACTACAAACACGTAGCCCACAAAGAAGATCAGCGCGCTCCCCAGATCCTTCGACATCACCAAAATCACCACATGGGCCCCGGCAATGACAGCCGTCATGCCCACCCTGACTATGGAGGCATCCTCCCAGAGGGCAGCGGCCAGAAAGAAGACGAAGACGATCTTCACGAACTCCGAGGGTTGGAAGGTCAGGCCCCCTATGGTAAAGGAGATTTCCGCGCCGTAGGTGACCTCGCTGTAGAGCAGGACCATGCCCAGCATCACGATGCCCGCGATCCCGTATAACCAGGTCAGCTTCTTCAGGAAATGGATCTGGGACAGTATCCAGGGGATGAACAGGGACACCGCCAGGGACAACAGTACGATGATATACTGCCGCACCGCCTGGTTGAAGGAAATCCGTGAGATGACGCACAGTCCGGTTCCCATGAGCATGCACATATTGTTCAGCAGCAGCCGATTGGCCTTTTCATATATGACAGGAACCATGGCCACGGCAGCCAGAAGGAACACCTGTACGAACACATAGAAGAATACATACTCCATGTCTCCGCTGACCAGGGCTAGGTCCGTGAACATGAGCAGCTGAAGGAAGAACATGATGATGTTCTGTATCGTGTAAATGCCTGTGCTCCGGGGGGCGCCCTGCTTCCACGCCGTCCCTTCCACCAGGCAGGCAAAGCTGCACAGGGTATAGACCGCCATCAGCGCCGGTATGATATATCTGGAAAGCTCTGTGATATATTCCCGCATCTTTTTCCTTTCTCCATATCAATGCAAATCTGTCTTCTCACACTGCGCCACGCTTTTCGTGGGCGGTGGTGTAGTCTTTCAGCGGAAAGGGCATTCCCCGGAAAAAGGCGTCCAGGAGCCGCTTCACCTCCTCCGGGGATTCCAGAGTGAAGTCCATCCGCGGATCCACGCGTCTCTTCCAGCCGACAGGCTCCCGCTCCCCGGCACGCCCCTCTTTGGAATGCTTCTCTTTCATGGAATGCTTTTCTTCCATGGAATGTCTCTCTTCCATATACAGCGAAAAGGGGACGCTGTTGTAGATGATGTTCATGCAGTGCCGACAGTCGATCAGAACCGGAAACTCCTTTCGGTATCTGTCCGTGAGGCTTACGATTTCCCTGTTTTCCTTCCCTTTCCCGCACTCTCCCGCAGTCCTGCGCAGACAGTTGGCCGTGACCATCATAGGAATCCGGCTGTATACGATTTTCTCGCAGGAGAGCTTTTCCGAAAGGCCCTTCCGGCAAAGCCCCTCCCAGAGATGCCTCTGGGCGGAGGCGTTCAGCTCATAGGGCAGACAGAAGCCTTCCGCCAGGGCGGACAACTCCTCCAGGGAGGAATCGTTCCACGCGTAGACGCCTGCATCCGTCCTGACAGACAGAGCGGCCTCTTCCACAGGGCGCAGACTTCCCCCTGAAACGCCCGCCTCCTTCTCCTCGGGATCCCCTTTCTCCCCGGGATGCTTTTTCTCCCCGGGATGCTTTTTCTCCCCGGGATGCTTTTTCTCCCGTAGGAAGCCAAGTCCGTCCATGGAGCGGACCAGGAAGCCCCGGAAAAGGCCGCTCTCATGCACTTTCTCATATAATTCCTCCAGATATTCCCCGTCCGTCTCCCGCAGGATATAGGGAAGCGCCGCGAACAATGCCCCGCTGCCAGAAAGGCCCCTGCAGATGTCCGCTATGTGGGGCCACTGCTCTGTGAGCAGGTCGCCGTCCACATAGATCCGCCAGGGAGCGTCCATGGGATTTGCGGCAATCCACTCTCCCAGCGCCTTAAGCTGCCCCATGGTGCGGACATAGAAAGCGTAGCTGCGGGGCGAGGGCTGTTGGGACCTGCCCTTCGATAGTTCGGCTTCCGAAGACAGGAGTGCAGTCCTCTCCCCCTGCCGGTTCTCCCGATATCCCCTTGCCCGGAGGATTTTCCGTTCCAGCTCTGCCACGGCCATCCTGCGCAGCTCATTGATCCGCTTCAGCGGGTAAAAGCTGTTCGGATCCATGGAAATCTCAGCCCCGTCCGCGCAAAAGGCGCTGTCCCCCAGACGGCAGAGCAGCTTCCGGACATTTTCCTCGGTGATGGGCTGCTTCTGGGCCTGCGCCACAGGCTCGCCCTCCGCGCCGGCGGACAGACGTCCCAGGGAGGGGCACTGCGTTTCCAGCGTTACCTTCGCGGGCCTGCCCACATGGAAAAAGGCCCTGACCGTCACAGGCAGCTTCAAATGGGCGTCCAGGTATCTCTCCCGTATCCGGCACAGCACCCGCTCATCGCTCTCCCGGTAGGCGGGGCTGTCGATGCTGACCATATCCCGGCCGTTTCGCCTGAAATAGTAACCGTCCTGAAGGCCGTCCCGCACATATAGGGAGGCCAGCTCCCGCCTGTCCTCCTCGCTGACCCGATATTCTTCCGCGGCCTCCCGCGGCCCCATCCTGCTCCTCAGCGCATAGTAATTGTCGATACAGCGTCTATAGATATCCGTCACACCGGCGGCATACTCCGGCCGCTTCATGCGCCCTTCTATCTTAAAGGAATCGATGCCCGCCTCTATCAGCTGGGGGATATGCTCGATAGTGCACATATCCTTCAGGCTCAGCGGATAGCATTCCTTACAGCCCTTCCCCTCGCTCACCGTATAGGGCAGGCGGCAGGGCTGGGCACAGCGGCCCCTGTTTCCGCTACGTCCCCCCAGGATGCTGCTGAACAGGCATTGTCCCGAATAGCAGTAGCACATGGCGCCGTGGACGAATGCCTCCACCTGGACGCTTGCCTCCTCCCGCATGGCGATGAGCTCCTCCAGGCCCAGCTCCCTGGCGGGGACAATGCGGCTTGCGCCCATATCCTTCAGCAGAGAGGCCCCCCACCGGGAGCAGATGGTCATCTGCGTGCTCACATGGAGCTTCAGCCCGGGGAACCGCTCCCGGATAAAGCGCAGCACCCCTAAGTCCTGGACGATCACCGCATCCAGCCCGGCCTCATATAGGGGGGCCAGGTAATCCTGGAGCAGCTTCATCTCCTGATTCTTCAGCAGCGTGTTCACGGTGAGATAGATCTTCCGCCCCAGGAGATGCCCATAGCGGATGCACTCCAAAAGCTCCTCCGTGGTAAAATTCTCGGCGTAGGCCCTGGCACCGAACTGGTTTCCGGCCAGGTAGACGGCGTCCGCGCCCGCGTGGACAGCCCCATAGAACCCGGCCGCGTTCCCGGCGGGCGAAAGCAGTTCGACTCTGTCATTCTTTTCCATAAAAAACTCCCCTGCGTCAACAGCCTGTAAGCTATAGCAGCCTATAATGAAAGAAGCTGTCCGGGATTCGGACAGCCCCCTATTACTTTTTCTTTAACTCTGTTTCCAGACGCACGATTTCTTTCTCACCCTCGTTCTGGGCCTTCTGGAGCGCCTTTACCTGCTCCTCCACGCCCTCCAGCTTGATCTGGGTGGAAATCAGCTCATGCCGCAGGTCGTACAGCTCCTTGTCCTTGGCCGCCAGATCCTCCTCCAGGGCGGATATCTGCTTCTTCGCCTTGAAATAGTCATCGGCAATGTTCAGCTGGAGCAGCACCCCCTGGGTATCCGCAGGCTGCCGTTTGAACCCGTCCAGCTTGCTGTACTCGTTTATCTTGTTGTTGATATAGGACGCCACCTTTTGCAGATATTCCTCACTTTCATAACCGCTCAGAGTGAATACCTTGCCGCCGATGATTACCTCTGTGTCTGTCTTGGAAGACGAAGCCATGCCCCCACCCCTTTTGTGAAAATATGTTTCCCTTTTTGTCCACTCACATTATATCTCATAATGGGGTGACAGGCAAGCATTAATTTCTCGTCCGCTTCGTTTCCGCTATACTGTGAAATCATTGTACTGTGAAATCATACGTTAATATTGCTTCGTAGTCATAAAATATAATAGTCAGGGTATGGCTGCCCTTAGGAATAGTAACGGCCCGATCCTTCACGGTAAGCGTCAGCACATTGCTCTCAAAATCTCCTTCAGAGCTATATTTTGCCTCAAACAACAGCTTTCCTGCGATTCCGCTAATCTGTGTCAGATTATTGTCGTAATACCCCTCTACATCCTGGTTGAACACCACCTTAAGCGTCGCGCCATCGGAAGCCTTGAGGACCTCCACGCCTGTAATCATCGGCTTCTCTGTATCGTCCGGAGCCGGAGCGGTGTACTCGGGAATCTGCTTATAGCTGTAGAAAGACTCCCTGTTGTTCCGTTCGTCCTCCGACGCATAGCAGAACCATTGCCCCGCCTTCGCGCCCTTGACCGTTATATAATTCAGGCCGTATCCAATGGAGACCTTCGTGCCCTGGGCGTAAATCTGGGCGGGATCCTTGGGGGCGATCGTACCTTCTCCGTCCACCTGATCCTGAATTGCGTAGTAAAGGCTTCCCGCTTCGTCAGAGTTGACGGTGACCTTTATCGTGTCCTCGTCTACCCACTCGATGTTTCTTGCATCCACCCTGGGTGCCTGCAGGTCAAGGTAGCAGCTTCCCTTTAACTGGGTACCGTCCTTCAGGGTGATCAGAATCGTATAGGTATTATTGCCCTTGGGAATGCTACCCCTCTGCATATACACGCGGTAGATCCTGTTGTCCGAGGTCCTGACCTCCCCAAGCGTGGTCTCGTTCTGGGGACAGCTTATGTCAAACTGGTCCAGAGTCAGGCTTTCCGCAGTGGCAGTCTCCAGCTCTATCTCGAAGCCATACAGGAATTCGCCGTTCCACTGCTCCTCGGCGAACGCCTCTGCTCTTTTGATTGTGGTGGCCGTCTCCTCATGGACTTCGCTGGCAATGGAAAGGCTGTTTACCAATGTGGCCCTGTCCTCTGTATCGACAGCCATATAATACATGGTGTACGACACGCCCCCGGCCAGGCCGGAAACGGTAAAGCTGTTCTCATGCTGCCTCATCTCCGTTCTGACGCCATTGCCGATGAGTTCGGATTCTGTGGGCACGGATTCCCCTGCCGCCCGGGCCGGGCCGGACGCGTTTTCCCTCAGCATATAGTAAAAATACCCGGGTGCGTCCGAATTATAGGTGATCCCGGCCTCACCTGCGCTGGTGCGGACGGCGCCGATGCCCGAAATCTGCGGGCAGTCCGTCCTGTAGGTAAAGACCTTGGAAATCGTACTGCCATCGGGCAGCGTGATCTGGATATCGTAATCCTGGTCCCTGTAGTAGGTCGTGGTCAGGTCATAGACCCTGTTATCGTTGGTGGACACGGACAGTATCGTCATATCGGAGCCGCCGCTGTTACATATGATGCTGAAGGCTTCCAGGGTGAGGGGCCGTTCCGTCTCCCGGCTCAGAGTGACCCTGATGCGGCCGGTGCCTGTGACTTCCACGCTCTGAATCTCAATGGCTTCTTTTTCCGGTTCTTTACCCGGCTCTTGTTCCGGCTCCGAAACATCGGGGGATTTCGGCGGCTCATTTTTCTGGGCCGGTGCCTGTGTCCGGGCCGCGATTACGGCAGCCTCGCTTCTGCCCTCTCTCCCCTCCTGCTTCCCATGTGTCTCATAATGCCGATAGGCGGCCAATATGTCCATGCCGAAGGCCTCCTGCAGGTCGCTGTATCTGTTAAGGTAATCCACCGGGTCGAAGTCCGTCCCGTTGTCCCTGTGCTCGAAAGCCCCATAGGTAAGATAGTGCTCCACATAGGCATCCCAGTCGTCCCCAAACGCCTCCTGGAGATCCGGATATTTCTCCCTATATTCCACAAGGTCCAGCAGCCCATTCATGTTCCTACCTTCCGAGAGGCCGAAGGTCATGAAATGCTTCAGCAGAGCCGCCCTGTCATAACCGTATGTATCCCGAAGATCCGGATAGTTCTCTACGTAATAGCGTTCATCAAAAACGTCCTCTATGCCTGCCCCTCTGCCGTTTGCCGCCTGGACATAATCGATGCTGGTCATCGCCAACACGCCAGCGGCCGCCACGATGGCAAGCCTCCTGCCCTTTCTCGCCGCCTTTGCCAATCTTTTCCTGACTGTCTCCGTCATTGCCCTGTTTTCCTTTCCTTCTTTAACCTTCTTCAAGAGCACTTTCGAGGTCATTGATTTCCTCGCATTCTACATTATCATAATGCTTTTTCGTCCTCGCGTCAAGTGATGAATTGGGCATTTGGATAAAGTCAGGTCTTTCTGTCTCAGGCCAGGAATCTGTCCACAATCTGCTGCCTGTATTTCGACGACAGGGAGGAGAAGAACGCGGAATACCCCGTCACCCGCACCACCAGGTCTGGATCGCTGGCCGGATCGGCGTGGGCCTTCAGCAGCCTCTCTTTGGTCAGGCAGTTCAGATTGATCAGTGTCCCTCCCATGTGGTTGTGGGCATGGATCAATGTCTCCAGCGCCTCCACGCCGCCCTCCTTGGTAATCATGGAGCTGTCCACGTCCAGGTGCAGCGGGGAGGAATTCCCGTAGCCCGGCTGGAGCCTGGCCACCGTGTTGGCCTTCAGGGAAGGGGCAAAGGTATGCAGACCGCCGGCGAACCCCGGGTCTGGCTCATTGGAGTGGGAAATGGGCTCCCCGGCTTTCCGTCCGTTGGGCGTGGCCGGAAGGGCCTCTCCGTACCTGACGATATCTCCGTGGGAGAACATGCCCGCCACCACCTTCAGATGATGCTTCGGGGTAGGCTCCTCCATGCACAGGTCCACGAACAGGTTCCGGATCCGCTCCGCCCACTTCATGGAAGGGGAATGGGGCGCCCCCAGCCGGTCTATGTTCTTCAGCATCAGCCGGATCCTCTCATATCCCTGGTAATCCGCTTCCAGAGCCGTATACAGCTCCGGATAGGTGAGCGCCCGCTCCGTCTCAATCCGCTGCTCCATGGCGGCAAAGGAATCCGCCACCGTGGCCAGGCCGATGCCGTCTATGTTCATATCCATGATGTCCACGCCGCCCTGGGCGCAGTTCAGCCCCCGCTCTATGGGCCCGTGCATGAACAGGTTCAGCACGATCTCCGGCGTGTCCTGTGACACATGCTCATAATGCCAGTCGTACCCCTCCTTCACGCAGTCCACCATCACCTTCAGATGCCCGGCGAACAGCTCCCACAGCTTCTCCGTCCCCGGCTGCTCCATGCCCTTCATCTCCTCCATGGCGTGGCAGAGGGCCATGGGCATGCTGATCCTGGTCACGTCCTGCAGGGGGTATTCCACCCCGGGAATGGCCGTCCAGTTGCAGCCGCATTTCACCCGCATCCGGGCCAGCTCCCTGGGGAAGCCGTTCCTGGCGAATCCCTCCTCGCAGCCCTGGCTGCAGGAATAGCACACCCCTGTGCCGTCCTCCATGTTGTATTCCAGGGATCTGCGCAGAAGCGTCCCGTCTATCCCGTCATGGACGCGGATCCCCACATTGGAGGGAATCTTCAGGTAATGCACCGCATCCAAGATGAGGAAGCTGACTCTGCTGGTCAATTCCGCGTCTCCCGAGGGCGTCAGGCCGCCAATCTGGGAATAATGGGTATCGTTGAAGAACAGGCTGGCGAAATACCAGACGGCCTCCTCGTCCGTAAGGCCCAGCTTTTCCCTGTCCCTTTCATAATAAGGCCGGAACAGCTCGTCCATCTGCCCCAGTGCGCCTCCGGCGTAGTACATTCTGTCGATGCACTGGAAATGGGCCGTGAACTGGCAGGCCTGCCGCAGGGTGCGGGGCGGGTTCTCCAGGAGCCATGCATTGCAGTCCGCCACCTGGGCATAATGGGCCCGCAGCTCCTCCGATTCCGCCTCCTCCGCCATCTTCCCGGCGGCCTCCACATGCCGTCCGATCCATTCCAGGACACCCAGGAGGAGCTGCTCCTCCCCCTCATAGAAGGCCGGATCCCCATGCACATTCTTTTCCTTATAGAACCTCACCTTCTCCAGCAGCCCCTTCCACCCAAGCTCCAGTCCGATCGTCAGGTCGGGGCACAGATGGTTCATGCCGCCGCAGCCGTGCTGCAGGATATTGTATTTCTCATGGACCGGGTAGAGATGCTTCGGCCTGTTCTCCTCCCGCAATCCGATCTCCATCCACCGGGACAGGTTCCCCGGCCAGCAGGTGGCCAGGGCGCTGGCGGGATTGCAGTACACGGGCATCTCGTTCAGGATCTTCCTGAAGTTCTGGCCCAGAAGCTCCATGCCGTATACCATGCCGTCCTCCCGGGTGATGGGCTGGAACTGAAAATCCGGGAAATCGATGAAGCCGTGGTCATCTATGTCCAGATGCCCCAGATGCCGGATTTTCTCCTGATTAATTTGTATCTTGTCGCTGTGGAGCCTGTCTATCCGCTCCCGTATTTTTGCCGACAGAATTGTCTTCTCTATGTCAAGCATATGCTCCCTCCTTATCCTCTATATACCCTCGGAATCTCTAAGCCGCACTTCCAGGGCTCCATTTTCTGCCAAAAGATTCCGAAAGCCTATCTATCCGAACATCTGCTGATATTTTTTCAGTGATTCTCCATCCACTTCCCGGAAGGCTTTCTGGGCAAGGGGCTCCAGGAGCAGCTCCGCTTTCCCCACGCCCATCCTGTGGTAGCCCAGCAGCTCCACGTCGCGGATTCCGTTCTCCCACAGAAAATCTCTGATGAAAGGAAGCTCGCCCGCGTTCAGCTCCTCTATCACAGGAATCCGGATTTTGATCTCCTTCCCGGTTCCCGCAAGCCGGAGCAGGTTCTCTTTGATCCTCCGGTTGGACGCCCCTGTCAGCTCCCTGTGCACCTCTTCGTGAAAGGCCTTCACATCGTACAGGAAGAGATCCGTATAGGGCAGGATCCGCTCAAAAGACTCATAGGGCACATTCCCTGCGGTGTCCACCGCCGTGTGGACGTCCTTTTCCTTTAGCCGCCGGAGCATCACTTCCAGGAAATCCGGCCGGAGCATGCATTCCCCGCCGGAGAAGGTGACCCCGCCGCCGCTTTCCTGATAATAGGGCATATCCTCCAGCAGGTCTTCCAGCAGCTCCCCCGCCGTCATCTCGCATCCGATTCTGCTGAGGGCCTTTGCGTAACAGCCCCTGGCGCATTTTCCGCAGTCCAGGCAGCCCTCTCTGCGGTAGAGCAGCCCTGCCTCCGGGTCGGGCAGGAGGCACTGCCCCGGGCAGTTCTGGATGCAGCTCCCGCAGCCGATGCATTTCTGCCTGTCGAAGGCGAGCTGGGGCCTGCGCTCATAGGACTCCGGATTGTGGCACCAGAGGCAGCGCAGGTTGCATCCCTTGAAGAACACTGCCGTCCGCACCCCGGGCCCGTCAAATACGGAGAAGCGCTGAATATTGAAAATCACTGCCGTCTTCTTCTCATCCAAGGGAAACACCTCTTCCAAGCACATGCTTCACTGCCCTCTCAAAATCCTCTTTCAGCAAATCCGCTCCCTCCAGCCCGATGTGCAGGCGCACCAAGCCCTTCTTCATGGTCTCATTGTCCCGCTCCAGGTCGGCTCCCACCGGGGAGGCAAGGCTCTCATAGCCGCCCCAGCTGGGCCCTCTGTAGAAGAACTCCAGCGCCTCCACGATCCTGTGTATCTGCTCCCCGGGCAGGTCGAAGACCACGCTCATCAGCCCGCTGGCCCCCGTCATCTGCCGCTTCGCCAGCTCGTACTGAGGATGGGTGTTCCAGCAGGGGTAGATCACCTCTTTGACGATGTCCAGCTCCTGGAAATAGGCCGCCATCTCCAGGGCGTTCTTCATGTGCTGCCGCATCCTGACAGGCAGCGTCCGGATGCCGCGCAGCATCAGCCAGGAGTCGAAGGGGCTCATCACGGCCCCGAACAGCTCCCTCTCATTCTGGGCCATCTGCTCCACATCCTCCCTCCGGCCTACCACCACGCCGCCGATGATGTCGCTGTGGCCTCCCAGGTATTTGGAGGCGGAATGCACCACCATGTCAATGCCCATGGTCAGGGGCTTCTGGAAGATCGGCGTGGCGTAGGTATTGTCGATCACCGTTGCCGCATGGTGTTTTTTCGCGATTTCCGCAATCCTTTCCAGGTCCTGCACCAGGAAAAGGTATGTGGAGGGGCTCTCCAGGTAGATCAGATCCGTCTGTTCGCAGACCGCCGCTTCCAGCTCCTCCGGATCCGTGCCGCTGACGAAGGTGACCTTTATCCCGAACCGTTTCATGTACTCCGACAGGAAACGGCGGGCCGGGCCATAGATGCTCGCCGTTGCAACTACGTGGCTGTCTTCTTTTATGTAATGCATCATGGCCGCGCTGATGGCTCCCATGCCGGAGGAGAAGCACTTCGCCGCCTCCCCCTGCTCCAGGGCGGCCACCTTCTGCTCCACCACCTCCGTGGTAGGGTTGGACACCCTGGTGTACGCGTACCTGCCCTCCAACCCGCCTTCGTTCCCCTCGCAGTCAACGAACAGCGAGGTCTGGAAAATGGGCGTGTTCACCGCCCCGTGGAACCTGGCCGGGTCCTCCCCATAGTGGGTACAAATCTCTTCCGCTCTCATTTTGGCACCTCTCTTTTGTCCTGTTATTCCTTCACCGCTCCCGCGATGTTTTCCACGAAAATCTCCTTCATGAAGCTGAAAAGAAGGATGGCGGGAGCCATGGCGATCAGCGTCCCCGCAGCCACGTTCCCCCAGTTGATGTCATATTTTCCGATCATGGAATATATGGCCACAGTCAGCGTCTTCCTGGCGTTGGCGTTGATGTACAGCACGGAGGTGTACACATCGTTCCAGCAGGCCAGGAAGACGAAGATGAACACGGAGAACAGCCCCGCCTTTGCCAGAGGCATCACAATCAGGAAAAATGTCTTCACCCTGCCGCAGCCGTCCAGCAGCGCCGACTCCTCCAGCGCCTTCGGAATCTCCTTCATGAATCCGATCAGCAGTATGGTGCCGAAGGGAATCTGGCCTCCCGCCAGGATCAAAATCACCGTGGACAGCCTGTCCACCATCCCCAGCCTCGTCATCAGGATATATAGGGGCGCGAACCCCACCGCGCTGGGAAGCATCTGGGTCATCATGAAAATCATGAAGACCGCAGGCTTGGACTTGAACTCCATCCTGGAAAGGATGTAGGAGGACATTCCCGCAATCAATACCACCAGGCACGCTCCCGCCAGGGCCACCGTCAGGCTGTTGCAGATATACCTTCCAAAATCCCCCATCTGTATCACTTCCCTGTAGTTGCCAAGCGTCGCCTCCCTGGGGAGATAACGCACGGGAAATTCATACAGCTCCCTGCTCCCCTTCAGGGAAGTCAGCAGGAGCCACAGAAACGGGAACACCGTAAATACGAAGAACAGCGCCAACAGGACATACCTGCCTGCCAGCGGAAAGATATTTCTCCTCTTCCCCATCATTCGTCACCGCCTTTCAGAGTATTGGTGCACGCCAGATAGATGCCCGTAAAGACCAGGGTCACCAGCCACAGTACCACGCCTGCCGCCGATACCATGCCGTAGTCGTTCCCCTTGATCACCTCCGTCATGATATAGCTGGAGGCGATATGGCTGCTGCCCGCGGGCCCGCCCTGTGTCATGCCGAAGATCAGGTCAGGCGCGTTCATGGTCTGCACCGCCCGCATCAGCACCATCAGCAACAATATGACCCGGATGGAGGGAAGGGTAATATAGAAGAACTTCGTAAGGGGCCCGGCCCCGTCTATGGCCGCCGCCTCGTACATCTCCTGGGGGATGGTCTTTAAGGCCGCCATGGTAATGATGGCAAAAAAGGCCATTCCCGTCCATACCTTGGCCACCATGACGCTGCCCAGGGCATAGTCCGGATTGGACAGGAACCCTACCTGCTGCTCCACGATTCCCAGGCGTATCAGGATATCGTTGATGACGCCGTTGCTCCCGTTGAACATCCACTTCCACATGATGCCCACCATGAAGCCCGACAGCGCCCAGGGCATGAACACCACGCATTCATAGAGCTTCTTGCCCCGGAAGGGCTTTTGCAGCAGCAGGGCGATGCCGAAGCCCAGGACGAACTCCAGGGCCACGCAGCCCACCACCCACACCAGCGTGTTCTTCCAGGTTCCCAGATATGTAATGTTGGAGAACAGTCTGCGGAAGTTCTCCAGGCCGTTGAACTCCCTGCTGAAGATATTGTAGGCCTTCACGTCCTGGAAAGCCATCACCACGCCGTCTACAGCAGGGTAATACAGCATCACCAGAATCATGAACAGCCCAGGCAGAAGGAACAGAGCGATGAACCATCTGTCCCGGGCCTTCTTTGACAATTTGATTTTATTGTTATGCATCTGTCCGATCCTTTCTCCTGACGTCAAAAGGCTGCCCGAAGCCGTAACCAGCCCGGACAGCCTCCTCGTCGGATTGCCTGTGCCTGTCTTACTGGGCGAACCTCTCCTTCACCCATTCGCTGTCCTGCGACCAGCTATAGAAGGATGCAAGGGCCTCGGCGCATTCCTCGGGCGTGGTCTGCCCCAGGAGCATGGCCTGCACTGCCGGATCTGCCGCCGGGCCGAACTGGTTGAGCTGCTTCAGCTCTTCCTCGGTGGCGAACCTGTTCTCGCCGCCGTCCACATACCCCACATAGGAATCCGGGTCTGCCGCCATATCGATATAGCATCCGTAATACCCCTCGCTGAAGAAGGGATCCTCCTGGGCCGTTGTATGGATGGGAATGTTCCCGTTCTTCTTACAGAAGGTGGTGTTCCCCTCCACGCTGGAGAGCGCCTTAATCACTTCCCAGGCCGCCTCCTTGTTCTGGGAGCTGGACGCGATGCCCCAGCCCGCGAATCCCGCGGGGAAGAGCGCCCGGCCGCTGGGGCCTACCGGAAGGGGCGCAACGTCCCAGGTGCCTTCCTCCATATACTCCTCGCAGGTGGCGATGACCTCCGGATCCTGGATCAGCATAGCCGTGGTGCCGGAATAGAAGGCCTCCACCATCTCCGCATAGCCCCAGGCGATGGAATCCGGATGGGAGCCGTCCTCGTAGAGCTTCTTATAGAAATTCATGGCCTCCGCCGCCTCGGGCTGGAGGTATACGCTCCTGCTGTCCCTGGAGATGAAGGGAACCGCGATGTCCACCTTCTCCGAATCCGCAAAGGAAAGAATCGTCATCTGCAGGAAGCCGGTGGTGCCGGCACCGCCCCGGAAGGAATAGCCGTAGCGGTTCTGGGAAGGATCCGTCAGCTCCACTGCCGTATTGTAAAGCTCCTCCCAGGTCCCGGGAACGGAGAGGTTCTTCTCCTCGAACCAGTCCTTCCGATAGAACAGGGCCCTCTCGTACACGCCGTAGGGGATGGAGTACACATTTCCGTCATAGGAGGTGAGCTGGGCCTTCAGGAATTCGCTTACGCTGCCCCAATCCTCCCAGCCCTCCACATAGGAATTCAAAGGCTCGATGAATCCGTTGGAGATGTGGGTCACCGGCACGGAGTCCACCTCCACGATATCGATGCCCTGCCCGCTCTGGAGCATGGTGGAGATCTTCTGCTGTGCCTGATCCGCCGGAGGCGAGATGATCTCCAGTTCTATATTAAGGTCCGCCACCAGCTCCTGGATCAGGGCGTCTCTGGAGGGATTCCCCAGGTAGGTCACCATAGTGAGCTTTGTTTTTTCCGTGGAGCCGGAAGCGCCGGCATCCGCTCCCTCATCGGCCCTGCTTTCATCCGCCGTGGATTCCGCGCTGCTGTCCTGTGCGCTGTCCGGCGTACCTGCGGCATCATCGCCGCCGCATCCTGTCAGCAGAGCGGATACTGTCATTATTGCCGCCAGAAACACAGCGGCCATCCTGCCTTTTCTTCTTGCCATTTCATAGTCCTCCTTTTTGTTCTGGTATCCTTACCGTCTGCCTCCAAGCTTGGCTACGAGGCCATTATAGCAAAGTGATGCCGGGTGTGGAAATATATATTTTTCACCTCATATGTGGAAAAATGTCAGATTTTCTGCCAAAACTGTGATAAAATTCCTCTTTATGCACATTATGTCCTATAGTATAATAATGGCACACGGAAATGTTCTGGATATAGCATGGAAGAAGGGCATTTCAAGGAAAAAATAGACAAAAAAGGAAATACTGCCATGAAGCTTATCCGTTCCCCCTGGAAACACTATCTCTACCACACAAGGCTGATGCACAAATTCCTCTTTCTCCTAATCGTGCTGCTGCTGGTGGAAATCGCCGTGTCGAATTTCTTCTTCCAAAATAATGCGAAGAACCTGCTGACCAAAGAAATCCAGGCCACGTCCAAACAGTTCATCGAGCAATACATGGACAATATCGACTACAGGCTCACCAAATTCAGGACGATTCTGAACAATCTGAGCGGCGACCGGCAGATTAGGCAGGTCTTGGCGAATCCATCGCCCACACAGGCAGACATGGAACAGGCGGATGCGCAGATCCGCCAGATTCTGAACAACCAGTTCCCCTACGGCCTCTATGGACTCACCTTCTATGCGCTGAAACATCCGTCAGACTACAGGAGCACCTTCATAAAGCCCCTGGACCAGGAGCAGGCACAGTGGAAGGACCATCTGGAGAGCAGCGATTTCGACCATTTCTTCCTGCATGAGGAGGGCCGCTATTCCGTAAAGCTCCTCTCCGTCCTGAAGCCGGTCTATTCCCCGGACGGTTCGGAGGTCACCGGCGTCATCAAGCTGAGCCTCTTTCCGGAAAAGGTCTTCAAGCCGGTCAAAAGCGTGGACGGGAAGACCTTCCACCAGGTCTTCATAATCGACAACAGGGGAAACTACATCTATGGGGAGGAATTCCCTGAAATGGAAGAATATTTCCGCTTTTTCCATGAGAATTACGACATCATCTACAACGGCTACCCTGTGGCGGATTACCAGGGGCAGGACGGAATCTATCTGACCAGCTCCAACTCCGCCTCCGGCTTTCGCAGCGTCTGCTACCTGGCATCGGCCAGCTCTATGGAGAGCATCGAAAAGCTGAAGCAGACATTGATTACGGGAAATCTGGTGCTGACGTTCATCACGCTGATCATCGGTTTCCTGCTCTCCGGCAGCATAGACAGGCGCTTTTCCATCGTCCTGGGCAAAATAAAGGAGGTCAGCCGGGGGAATATGAAGATTTCCGCTTCTGACCTGGGCAGCGATGAGATCGGTATCTTCGATGCCTCCTTCACCGACATGGTGAATCAGGTGAACCGGCTGATAGAGCGCAACTACGTGGCTGAGATTCGGAAGAAGGAAGCGGAGTTCATGGCCCTCCAGGCCCAAATCAACCCCCATTTCCTGTTCAACTCCCTGGAGATTGTCAACTCTCTGATCGAGGTGGAGCGATATCAGACGGCCTGTGAGGTCAACGCCAGGCTCTCCGACCTGCTCCGTTACAGCATCAACCATAATTCTTCCGGCACCGTCACCCTGGCGGAAGAGATTGCCTATATGAACAATTATGTCTATATCCAGCAGATCCGGTTCGAGAATAAGTTCTCCTTCCGGACAGATATCGATGAGCGATGCCTGGGCTGCCATATCGTCAAGCTGGTGTTCCAGCCATTCATCGAGAACAGCATCCAGCATGGTCTGCGCGGCATCCATTCCGGCGGCTCCATACGGTTCTCCGTCAGGATGGAGGGCGAAAACCTCCTGATATCCATCGAGGACAATGGAAAGGGCATGGAGACGGAGAAATACGTCGGTCTCATGGCACACCTGGACAAAGAGGACATCGATGATTTTCAGAAACAGAACGAAAGCATCGGAATCCTGAACATCCATTATCGGCTGAAGCTGAAGTTCGGCGCCGCCTACCGGCTGTCCATCACCACGAAAGAAGGACAGGGCATGTGCACGCGGCTCCTGGTTCCACGCATATGAGAGGTATCTTCATGAAACTATTGATTGCAGACGACGAGACGCTGATTCGGGAAGCCATTCTTGCCAGGCTGAAAAAAGGGAACTATGCCTTCGACGAAATCTTCCTGGCCGCGGACGGCCTGGAGGCATGGGACATCGCCCTGAGGGAGCGCCCTGAAATCATCATCACCGATGTACAGATGGACGGCATGACAGGGCTCAGCCTAATCCAGAGCTGCCAAAATGCCCATATCCCGGCTTCCATCATCGTGATCAGCGGCTACGCGGAGTTCGAATATGTACAGGACGCCATGTACCATGACGCCTGCTGCTATCTCCTGAAGCCGATCACACAGGAATCCCTGTTCGATGCCCTGGAGAAAGCTCTGGCAAAACAGGCCGTGCACACCCGGCTGTCCAGGCTGCAGAACGATACTACGAATCTGTCTTCTGGCATCCTGCCCACAAAGCACGGCTCTCCCCAGGAGCCGGAGTCTCCCCTGTCCGTGACGGAGCAGGCCCGGAGATATCTCACGGAGCATTACAGGGAGCCGGTCTCCATCGAGACCCTTGCGGAATATCTCCACCTGAATCCCCGGTATTTCTCCACCCTATTCAAAAAGAAGGAAGGTGTCTCCCCGCTGGATTACCTCACCAGGATACGCATGGAGGCCGCCAAAGACCTGCTGCGGGATACGGACATCCCCGCCTCGGAGGTCTCCTACCTTGTGGGCTACGAGGATCCCCGGTATTTCTATAAGGTGTTCAAAAAATATACAGGGCAGACTCCCACGAATTTCCGAAGCTGAAACCAGGCCTCTGTGTGCGCGGCCTCTTTCGCCGCCGTCATCCTGTGCACAGAAAACGCCGCCAGATCTGCTCGGCGCACCATCTGAGGTCGATGGCCTCCACCGCGTCCTCGGTGACGATGCTCTCCTGCTTATACAGGATGCCGTCCACCATATATTCCACCTTCCCCACTACGCTCCCCGCCTCCACAGGGGCTGTCAGGGAGTCCTTCATGCTGTATCTTACCTGAATCTTCTCGTCCGGGCGCAGGAGCAGCCCGTCCAGGCCCCCGCCGCCCTCTTCCGCAGCCGCTTCGCCCTGGCCGGGGCCGCCATTCTGGCCCTCTGTCCTTCCGGAAATCACTACGTCCGTGTAGGCTATGGCGTTCAGGAGATCCGTCCGACCGTTCTGCACGGGAATGGGCTTCAGCCTGCTTTCGTCAAAGGCCACTCCCTGGTCGGAAAAGCTCCTGTAAAAATAATTGTCGATGCCGTACTGCATGAGCTTGCGGGTATCCGTCCATTTATATCCCTTGTTGTTCGGCCAGCCGCAGGCCAGCAGCGCCACCACGAAGGTCCTGCCGTCCCGCTCCAGCGCGCCCACGTAGCAGTATCCGGCCTTGTTGGTGAAGCCGGTCTTCCCGGTGAGGGCCCCGTCCATCATGGTGAGGAAGGCATTGTGGTTGGTGCAGGAGAAGCTGCGCCCATTGGCGGAAAAGCCGTAGCTCGGGGCCCTTGTGATGTCCAGGAACTCCCGGCTCTTGGGCGACTGCCTGATGCAGTATGCCAATATCCTGGCCAGCTCCCTGGCCGTGGTGCAGTGCTCCTTCTGCACCGTGCTGCCGTCCGCAAGCCTAAGCGTCTCGGTGGCGTCCAGGCCGTTGGGCGTGATGAACCAGGTGTCCTCACAGCCCAGCTCTGCCGCCTTCCTGTTCATCAGGGCAGCGAAGGCCGCCACGGCCGCCTTGCTCTCCTCCGCCGTATATTCGGCGGTGTCCTTTTCCCGAAGCTGCTCCGGCAGATGCTGCTTGCCTATGTATTCGGCCAGGGCCACCGCCGTGTCGTTATGGGACTCCAGCATCAGGGAGTGCAGCAGGTCGCGGACGGTATACTGCTCCCCCTTTTGTATGTACAACTTGACCTTGGGCATGCTGGCGGCATAGGCGGACACGGTGAGGGTGTCATCGGGGGAGGCGTTCTCCAGGACCAGGATGCAGGTCATGATCTTCGTCGTGCTGGCCATGGCCATGACGGCCTCCTCGTTCTTGCCGTAGAGCACCCGCCCGGAATCGGCGTCCATCAGGACCGCGGCGGTGGCGTACAGCTCCCCGGGGGCGCCCTCGGCCGCGGCCGCCCGAAGGCCCATGTCTGAGAGCAGCAGGCAACAGGCGCAGAAAAAGCCCCCTATTATTTTCTTCATCCGCATTTTCATGGTCTTACTTCCAATGGGATTTTTAATAATATATGAGGCTTTGTTTCCGTTTTATGTTTGTAGGCATGTCCCAATCTCAGACATCCAGCTGGAGCTGCACCTCGGCCTCGGCCTGCTGCTTGAACTCCTCTATCTGGACAGGGTTCAGCTCCGGCAGCTCATCCAGCTTCCCCACGCCGAAGCAGCGCAGGAACTGTTCCGTGGTGCCGAAGAGCAGGGGCCTGCCCGGCGCGTCCAGCCTCCCCAGCTCCGCGATCAGGTCGTATTCCAGCAGCTTGTTGATGGCATGATCGCAGTTGACGCCCCTGACCCGCTCTATCTCCGCCCTGGTCACGGGCTGCTTGTAGGCGATGATGGAGAGGGTCTCCAGCACCGTATCGGTGAGGCTCATCTTCTTCGGCACCTTGGCGATCTTCACCAGATATTCGTACATGTCCTCCTTGGTGCACAGCTGGACGGAATCCTCGAACCGCACCAGCGTGATGCCCCTGTCTTCCCTGGCATAGCGCTCCTCCATGCCTTTCAGGATATCCTTCAGCGTCTTCACGTCCTCTTCTATCACATCGGCCAGGCGGCCGATCTCCACGGATTCCCCCATGGTGAACAGCACCGCCTCGATGACCGCTTCCGCTCTCTTCCTCTTCATTCCCGCCGCTCCTTCCTGTCCCGGACATTGCCGGATGCCCTGCAGGGACCTGCGCCGCACGGGCGAAATCCTCCGCCCCGGCTAGGCCGGAACCGGCATCCACGTTATCATGATATCATCAAAAAGATTTTCCTGATTGATGGAAATCCGTCCCGTCTTCATCAGCTCCAGGACGATCAGGAAGGTGACGATGATCTCCATCTTGCTGGCCTGCTTCTCCAGGAGCCTCCGGAAGCTGAAATGTCTGTGTTCCCGGGCGTAGGCCTCCACATAGAGGAGCTTCACGTCCATATCGATCTCCTCCTTTTCGATATTGCCGTAGCGGCTCCGGATGGGGTCGATTTTCTCCTCCTGACGGCGGATGATCGTCTTGAAGATCTCATGCAGACGGCTCAGCGTCATATCTCCTATAAGCTGGTCGTAGTCCAGCGGGGGCTTGTACAATGCCACCTCCGGCGGGAGCTTCTGCTCCCGGTACAGGTTCTTGGCCGCGTCCACCTGGCGGTCCCGCAGCTCCAGGGACATATATTTATAGAGCTTGTACTCCAATAGCTTCTGCACCAGCTCGGCCCTGGGGTCTTCCTCCTCGCCCTCCTCGTCCACTTCCTTGGGCAGCAGCATCCTGCACTTGATGTCAATCAGGGTAGCCGCCATCACCAGGAACTCGCTCATCACGTTCATGTCGTTGGTCTCCATCTGCCTGATGTAGTCCAGATACTGCGCCGTGATTTCCACGATGGGGATATCATAGATGTCAATCTTATTCTTTTCTATCAGATGAAGCAGAAGGTCCAGGGGGCCTTCGAAGGCTTCCAGCTTTATCGGTATCGCCATTGTCTCCTCGCTTCGGGGCGCTATTCTTCCCGGAAGGCTTATTTGTGGAAAGCATCTCTTCCGTTTCGGGCCTAGAGTATTATTTTACCCCTTTTGCCCCGGCTTTTCAAGAAAGAACATCTGTTTCCCCCGGCCGGAAATCCAGCACCCACAGCTCCCCCGGATTGAAGGCGCGCACGGGGATGGTGTGGCTCCCCAGGCCCCTTCCCAGCACCATGACGGACGCCCCTTCCCCGAAGATACCTCCGTCGTATTTTGGAAAGAAATGCCAGGCGGGGGAAAGCACGCCCTTGCCCCAGAGCGGCACTCTTGCCACGCCTCCGTGCACATGTCCGGACAGCGTCAGATCCGCGCCCCAGGCGGCGTACTGGGGAAAGTAGTCCGGATTGTGGGCCAGCAGCACTGTGTAGGCATCTGCCGGAGCCTGTCCCAAAATGCGGGGGAGATAGTCCGGCGGCATCTGCACGGTCCTGAAACGCCTGTAATATTCCATGTCGATTTCAGCGCCGTAGACGGCGAGGCCATATTCCGGTAGATCCACATGGCTGTTCAACATGGGCTCCACGCCGATCCTCTTTAGGGCTTTCCTATATTGCTTTGCCATTTTTCCGTAGTGCCTGGAGGACAGCCTCAGGCGCTGCTCATGGTTCCCGTTGGCATAGTAGACGGGGTATTCCCGGACCAGATTCTCCAGGAGCTGCACCGCGGGCTCCAGCGGCGCCTTGGTATTGGCTGTGACCAGGTCGCCCGCTATCAGGATGAAATCCGGCTTCTGCCCGCGGATTGCCGCCAGAAGCCTTTCGTTCCCTTTTCCGTAGCATTTATTGTGCAGATCCGTCAGGAGGACGGCCCTGCAGCCGCGCCTGATCCGCGGATCCGTCAGGGTATGCTTTCGGATGACGAAGCGGTTCGTGTCGTAGAGCATCACCCAGAGCAGCGCCAATGCCGCTGCCGCGATGATAGTGAACAAAATATCTGTCATGGAGTTCCTTCCTATCTTTCTATGTGTCTGCGGGATGGCCGGGGAGCACCCTGGCCATCCTGCCCGATCCATTCATGCATTCATGATACCAGATGGTCATAACAGGAAAAAGCCGAATATTTTCCTCAGATAATCCGGGTAGCCGGCCTTTTCGATATCTTCCGTAAACAGGATGGGGATGCTGCCGATCTCGCTTCCGTTCAGCAGGTAACGGGCCCTGCCCGCCTCTGTCCCCTGTTCCACCGGCGCCCGCACCGTCTCCGGCAGCTCCAGCACCTTCTCCACCGCACCCAGGTCGTTGCCCGCGATGTCCAGATGGCGGAATTCTCCCTGATACGCGATTCCCGCCTCGTCCGCCTTCCCGCCCTCCACGGGCAGCGCGGGTAGAGGCTCCTGGTTTCCGTCTATGTACAGATTGCACACGCTGAAGCCATAGGTGAGGAGGGCCTGCGCGTCCCCGAAGCGCGTCTTGTAGTCCGGCGCGCCCATCACCACCGCTATCAGGTCGATGCCGTCCTTGGACGCCGTGGCGGAGAAGCAGTATTTGGCTTTCGACGTAGAACCTGTCTTCAAACCTGTGGTCCACTGGTACTGCTTCAGCAGCTTGTTGGTGCTGCTCAGGGTAAAGGTCGATGTGCCCTGTCTGGTCTCGTGGGTGATGTCCTCCATCCAGATGGTGGTATACCGGAAGATGTCGGGATACTTCACGGTCAGCTCCCTGGACATGATTGCCACGTCCTTCGCGGAGGTGTAATGATTGTCTGAGTCGCTCAGGCCGCAGCAGTCCTCGAAATGGGTGTCCACCATGCCCAATTCCGCGGCCTTCTCGTTCATCAGGGCCACGAAAGCCTCCTCGCTGCCCGCTATGTGCTCCGCCACCGCCACGCTGGCGTCATTGCCCGAGGAGATCGCGATGCATTTGATCATGGTGTCCAGGGTCTGGGTCTCCCCCTGTGCCAGATACACCTGGGAGCCGCCCATGGAACTGGCATGCTCGCTGGTGATCACCTGGTCCGTCAGGCTTATCCTGCCGCTGTCGATGGCTTCGAAGGTGAGCAGGAGCGTCATGATCTTCGTGATGCTGGCCGGGCTTCTCCGCTCCGTGGAGCTCTGCTCGTAGATCACCTCGCCGGTAGAGCTCTCTATCAGGATGACGGACGGGGAAGATATCGCCACATTGGCGCTTACGGGCAGCATCGCCGAGAAAAACAGCGCAAGGGAAAGAAACGCCGCTGCCAGAGATTTCCTTCTCAACATAAAATGCCACACTCCATATTCCATATCTTTGTCAATAGGATATGAAGATGGAGGCGGATATATGCCAAATGGCCCAAAATCGTGGCAGGGCCCAGGCCCACCGGGCGGATGCGGATACAAAATCCCCAGCCTTTGCGGGCTGGGGATAAGCTGGTTAGTTATATTTGCGCTTCCTGGCGGCTTCAGACTTCTTCTTGCGTCTGACGCTCGGCTTCTCGTAATGCTCACGCTTGCGAATCTCCTGCTGGATTCCAGCTTTCGCACAACTTCTCTTGAAACGGCGCAATGCGCTGTCCAATGTTTCGTTTTCTTTTACGATTACGTTCGACATGTCCACCCGACCCTCCCTTCAGTCCCTCAAGCAACATGACTGATTGGGTTATTTTTTATGTATCGCATATAGCCCATACACAAGTTTTATTATATCATAAATGCTGTATACGTCAACAGTTTTTTACAGTTTTTAGCATAAAAATTTTTCAGGGCCCTTCAGACCGGCCGATCGCCCCGGGAATCCTCAGGAAAACACAGCGTAATGCGAAGCGCCCCGCCCTCCAGGCCGGCTTCGGCGTCCCCGCCCATTTTCCGCATCAGCTCCCTGACGATGAACAGCCCCAGGCCGGAGGAGCCTTTCCGCCGGGAGGGGTCGCTTTTATAGAACCTGTCGAAGAGCCGCTCCGGATTGGGAAGGCTCTCCTCTGAAACGGGATTCTCGAAGGATATCCGGTTCCCTGTCTGGACAATGGAGAGCCTGCCCGCACCGTGCACCAGTGCGTTTGTAATCAGATTCAGGAACACCCGCCGCAGGGCCTCCTGGTCTGCCATGACCCGAAAGCTTTCCGTATCGAATCTCACTTCAGGAGCCGTGCCCGCCTCCTGGAACCTGGCGTACAGGCCCAGCAGGCATTCGCCCAGGATGGGCAGCGCCTGGAGGCTCTCCACGGACAGCCGGAAATCCTCTCCCGTGACCTTCGTATACAGGAACAGTTCCTCCAGCATGTCCTCCAGCTCCCGCAGCCGCCTCTCCACGGCATCCAGGTAATGCTGCCGCTTTTCGGCGTCTGAGCACTCCTGGGCCAGTTGGACGTACCCGAACGCCCCGGTGAGGGGCGTCCGGATATCGTGGGCCAGGCTGGTGATGTCCTGTTTGAGCCGCTTCTCGGCCTGGTCGTACTGAAGATAGTCCCTGTCCCTGGCCTGCAGGACATGGTTCAGCATCCGGCAGAGGGCCAGCAGGGGCTTGCATCGGCTGTTCAGCGTCAACTCTATATGGCTCCCCGCCGCCACTTCTTCCAGCTGCCGATAGAGGGATTTCAGCTCAGCCCTGTAACGAATCCATGCGAATCCCAGACAGAGACACAGCATGCAGACAACCGCCAGAATAATCTCCATGTCACCCCTTGCCCTTTCCTTCCTCGGCCTCAGCCTTCTTTCTCTGTCCTCGGCTTTCTTTCCTTCTCAGCCTCAGATATCGCGCTTCCTGACGGCCACCACTGACGCGGCGGAGTAAAGCGCCAGGAACGCAAGCCCCACAGCCACCCCTCTCAGGTCTCCCACAGACGCATAGGCGGAGGGCCCATAGGTCAGATTATAATAGATGGTATACTCCACCCAGCCGCCCAGATGGAACTGGCTGGTGATACTGTGGAGCAGCATCACAATCAGGCCGCTGCCGCCAAACACGGCCCCCAGTACACCTATGGTAGTGCTCCGGCTCAGCACGCAGAGCAGGATAATCAAAGCGGCGAAGCCCGTGGTCAGCACCCAGGCCCATCCCAGATAGAACAGGGTGGCCCTCCAGTCGGATGCGGGGACCATATGCCGGAATAGCTGATTCATCAGCATATTGAACGCGAAGCCGAGCGCCAGATACAGGAAATTCAGGATGCCCGCCGCCATCAGCTTGCTGCCGATATAGACCTGGCGCTGCCTGTGTAGGCTCATGATGTTCTTCATGAAGCCTCCCTGATAATCCCCGCATACCAGCAATGCCACCGCAACGCCGAAGATGAGGCTGTACATCCCGCCGTCCATGCCGCTTTCCCGGAACATCGCCAATACATCCGCCTCCGCCAGCAGGGCCCTGCCCTCCTCCAGCTCGTTGAGCGGCAGCATCCCCAGCTTCAGCGCGGTCTCCTGCCCCTTGGGCGTAGCCATCAGCCAGACCATCAGGTAGCTTAAGAAAATGACCCCCAGGAGGCACCCAAAGCATACATAAGCAAACTTGCTCCTTTTGATACGATATAAGTCCATGCACAGCAGATTAAACATGCTCCTCGCCTCCCTTCCTGCCTTCCGCCAGATTGTCCATTCGGTTCAGAAAATACTCTTCCAGATCCATGTGATGGAATCCGGAGGAATAGACCTGTACCCGGTTTTCGATGAGAAGGTGGTTCAGCCATGCGCCGTCCTTCAGGTCATAGAGGCGTATTATCTTATCGTCCATGACCTCTGCCTGCATCTGCGGGGCATGCTCCAGAATCAGCGGCAGCGCGCGTTTGCTGTCGTCCACCTCTATCTGGAAATAGTCCCTGCAGTTGCCCTCCAATGTCTCCCTGTCAATCTGCTCTACCAGGTTCCCCTCCTTGATGATGCCGTAATGGGTGGCAATCTTGCTCAGCTCTCCCAGGATGTGGGAGCTGATGATAAGGGTCTTTCCCTCCTGGGAAAGCGCAAGCAGAAGCTCGCGGACCTCCCTTGTTCCCTCCGGGTCCAGACCGTTGATCGGCTCATCCAGAATCAACAGATCCGGATTCCCCAGCAGCGCAAGGCCGATTCCCAGCCGTTGCTTCATGCCCATGGAAAAATAGCGCGCCTTCTTGCTCCCCGTGTCCGAAAGCCCTGTGGAGGCCAGCGCCCTGTCCACGCTCTTTTCGTCTGTCAGCCCCATGCATTTGGCTTTCATCATCATGTTCTGCCTGGCGGTCATGTTAGGGTAGAGGCCCGTGGACTCTATCAGGCACCCCAGCCGCCTGGCCATGTAAGAATCCTCCGCCGGCTTCCCGAAGAGCCTGATTTCCCCCTCCGTTGGCTTCGCCAGCCCGCAGAGCATCTTCAGCGTGGTGGACTTCCCGGCCCCGTTCCTTCCGATGAATCCGTAGATGGCTCCCTGCCTCACCTGCATGCTCAGGTGGTTCACTGCTGCTTTCCCGTTGTAGGACTTGGTCAGCGACAGGGTCTCTACGGCCAGCTTTTCCTTTTCTTTTGACATTCCTGAAACTCTCCTTTCCTGATCTGCTCTCTATTCTGAACCATAAGATTTCAAAAAGCGCTCAGAAAGAGTTAAGAAAGGGTAAAGTTTCAGCATAGCTTGAAGCCCATCCCCCAGACGGTCTGGATATAGCTGTCCGTACCGCTCTCTTTCAGCTTTGCGCGGATATTGCTGATGTGGACATTGATGGTCTTGTCCTCGGCCAGGTATTCCTCCCCCCAGGCGTACTCATAGATCATCTGCTTGGAGAATACCCTCTTGGGATTCCGGATCAGCAGCTCTAATATCAGGAACTCATGCCGCGTCAGCAGGATTGGCATCCCCGCGGCAGTCATCTCCTGCCTGTCCGGGTGCAGCGTCCATTCCCGGTAGGTGTAGACCCGCCCCTCCGGCGGCCTGTCCCCGGAACCCGTTCCCCGCTCCCGTCTGCGCAGCTGCACCTGGATCCGCACCAGGAGCTCCCGCAGCTCGAAGGGCTTGCAGATATAGTCCTCCGCCCCGTCGGACAATACCTTCACCTTGCTGTCCAGCCCGCTCTTGGCCGACAGCACGATGACAGGGGCCTTCCCGGCGAACTGCTTCACCAGTTCCTCCCCCGTCACCCCGGGCAGCATCAAGTCCAATAACACCAGGTCGAATTTCTCCATAGAGAACAGGAGCCTCCCCTCGCTGCCGGAGTAGGCCTGGGTACAGGCATAGCCCTGGGCTTCCAGGTATTCCTTTATCATCTGATTGTTGTCCGCGTCGTCTTCTATGATCAGCAAGCGCTCCATAAAAATGCCGTCCTCCCTCTGCTCTTCACCCTCCTGCTCTCCGGCGTTCAGGGGAGGAAAATGGCTTTCCTCCCCTGAAACTATGTGGCGTAATGATCCCAGCCTGTTGCCCACAGGGCCTATTCCTCTGTGCTGCCAGCCACTTTCACCCCTGTCAGGCAGACGGCAGCCGGGCCTTCAAATTCTTTGTCCACCTGGGTCTCCCTGGAAAAAATCAGGTTCTTCTGAGCCTCCAGGATGCTGCCGTTGATGGAGCCGCCTGTGACCGGAATCTTCTTCTCCCCGTCATACAGGAAAGCCAGCCTGATCTCGCCGCCGAAATGCCCGCTGTAGGAATCCATCTGGAAGTCGGAGAAATTCACGATCTCCAGGCAGGGGGCCTGCCGCATCTCCTCCAGGGACACCTGCCCCGCGGGGGCCTGGTAGCTGCTGTAGTTTCCCGTGGGCTCCTGCTCCAGATAATACGCGAAACGGTTGCCGCCGTGGAGCAGCTTGAGCTCCCCCTCCTTCACCAGCTCCCTGTCCCGCATGGGAATGCCCTCCGGGCTGTAAGGCACGGTGGCTTTCAGGGTCAGGTCGATCCGGTCTTTTTCCACTTCCCCGCCCTGTACATCGCAGCCGGGCCGGAAGGTGGAATATTTGGGGTAGACCATGGCCATGTCGGAGCGCATTACATAATAGCTGAAGATCTCCTTTACATAGGAGCCGGAGAGGATCACGCGGTATTCCCCGGCGGGGGGAGCCGTCACGGCCTGGGCTCTGGCACGGGTCATCTCAAGGGTATCCCGCACCTTCCTGCGCAGGGCCTGGGTGTCCATGTCATCATAGGCGAAATCCTCATAGGTCTCCACATCCTGTCCCGCGGTGCACTGGGCCACGAACTCGCCCGTTACCCTGCCCTTGCAGTAGGATACGTCCACGCCCTTTGCGTTCACGATATGACATGTGGTCCTGGTGGCGAAGATTTCGGCGGAGTTCAGGAACACATCCTTCTCCGTATCCTCCGCGAACATGGCGTCCGCAAAGCAGCCCGCCACCTCCGCCAGGGATCTGTCCGAAAGGTGCTTCGCCTTCTCCAGAACCTGCGGGGAGGGCTCCCCTGTCCCATGGTACAGCTCATAGTAAGGATTCTTTACGAATCCCGCGGCATACAGGGCGTCCCGGAACATCTGCTCCAGCTGCTCCTCCGTGAAGCTGTCCTGTACCTGTACCGCCGCAGAGCCCAGGTAACGGTCCTCACCCTCGGAAAACTCCCTGTACACCGTCACCGCCGCCTGGCGGATTTCCTTCTGGCGCTGCATGTCCAGGGCCCTGCGGATGAAGAACAGCTCCGCGGACTCCTCCCTGGTCTCCGTAATCTGATACAGCGCCGCGCCGCTCTTTTCCAGGGCGGACAATATTTTTTCCATAAAATGCTCTTTTCCTGTCATCGTTACCTCCTCCAACACTATCCAACATGCCGCCTGACAATCCCCAAAATCTGCCAGGCAGCCCGGCTCCCGAGCGAAAGCCGATGGGAACCTTACACTGCACTCAGCCCAGCCGTATCCTTGCCTTGATGTAGGGGCCGCCGTCGGACACCTTCACCCACTCCTTGTAGCCCTTGCCGCACATGCCTCCGCCTCCCAGCTCCACCTTCTCCGATACCATGCTGATGGATTTCAGGAGATCCGGCACATAGCCTGTGAGCACCACGGGAGAGAAGATCTTCCCGGTGAGCTTCCCGTCCCGGATTTCCCTGGCGATGCTGACCATGCACTGGATGCCCCAGTTCTTGGGGTCCTCCATGCCGCTGGAGGGCTCTTCCAGCAAAAAGCCGTAGGAGATCGAGGCAATCATGTCCTCCAGCTTATCCTTGCCGCCCTGGAAAAAGGTATTGGTCATCCTGGTGTAGGCCTTGCGCTGATAGCTCTCCCGCCTGCCGTTGCCAGTGGGAACCGTGCCCAGGTGCATGGCGGACTGGGCATCGCTGATGCCGGCTTGTAAGATGCCCCTGTCGATGACGATGGTGTCCTTCGCAAGCACGCCCTCATCGTCGAAGAAATAGGTGGCCACTTCTTTCGCCGCGCTGGCCCCGTCATGCATGGTGACCAACTCCGAGGCCACCTGCTTGCCCACGAACTGCTCCGCCAGCGCCCGCTTCTTCACGAACATGTCCATCTCCACGCCGTGGCCGAAGGCCTCGTGCACGATCATGCCAGTGGCCTCCGGCGTGCAGATACAGTCGTACTCGCCGGGCGTGATGGGCTCGCTCTCCAGAAGCTCCAGCGTCACCTTCGCCGCGTCCCGCACGCCGTCCCGCATCCGTTCCAGAAGCTCCGCTCCGCCCAGATTGGAGAAGCCCTTATAGCTTCTCTTGATCTCCTGTCCCCTGGATGCCATGACGCTGAAGCCACCTGCCGTCCAGAGCACGTTCTGCTCCATGTCCCGGTTCCTGGACAGGAAGAGCTTGCTGTATTTCTGATAATTCAGGAACGCCCCACAGTCCAGGATCCTCTCGTCGTGCGCTCTGCCCGTCTCGCTGATCCGCGTCAGCTCCCTGATGATTTTCTCGTCGCCGTATTCCGCCGGGTCGATTTCGTATTCCGTGCTGTCAGCGAACACCAGAGGCTCATCCTCCAGCATGGCATAGACGCTGCGCTCCACGCCCTCCGGGAGATGCCCGGACATGGGGATGAGGTCGCCCTTTACCTTCGCAATGATTTCCTCCACCCGGTCCTCGGAAATCTCATTGAAGGAATACTCTCCGTAGCCGGAGCCGTCGTAGACCTTCACTACAAATCCCCTGCCGGACCACAGGCCCACCATGCCGATGTTCGTGGCGGTCCTGGATACGGAATACTGCTTTGCCTGGGAGTCGGTGGCCAGTATGGAGGCGTATGGGAACTCCTCCAGCAGCCTGTCCCGCAGGCGGAGCAGGATCGGCTTTATATCGTGCAGATATTTGCTTGCTTTTACCTTCATATTCTTCGTTTCCTTTCTTATATTTAAGGGATTGGCAAAGACATTATACCATTCCGCCGGGGAAAATGAAAGGGGTTTGTGAAAGTGATGGCATCTGAGGGCTGGTTTATCGTTTGTCGAATAAAGTCGGAATTTTAGAAAACCTGAAAATAAACCGTGACAATCTACCTTTCATGTGATATGCTGGAGGTAGTCTTTGAAAGGAGGTTTCTGATTATGGCGTTGACACAGGACGATTTGCTGGCAATTTCACAGTTATTGGATGTGAAGCTGAAAGCAGAGATACAACCGATAAAAAATGAAATACAATCCTTGAAAAGCGATGTACAGTCCGTTAAGACAGAGCTGCTGGCTGAAATGCAGGCCCTTAAAGCCGAGCTGTTGGCTGAAATGCAGGCTCTCAGGGCTGAGCTGCAAGCTGAAATGCAGGCTCTTTGGGCTGAACTTCAAGCCGTAAAAGCAAGCTTGGAAGCCGAAATACACAAGATAAAATTGTTCCAGGAAAATGTGATAATGCTGCGCCTGAACACGATTGAATCCTGCTATCTCTCAACCTATGAGAGATATAAAGTTTCAACGGAAGGGTACGAGGCCCTACAGGCCGACAACGAAATCATGAAAGCGATTATCATGGAACATAGTGAAAGACTTCAAAAACTGGCATAAACGCCGAAAAAGGGCTGACTGGAGATACCGTTTCCGGTCAGCCTTTTTCCGCGCCAGAGCCATGCGGCGCTTCCGGGCCTATCAGTCCTGTAACCGAACCAAATCTGCTGACAGGAAAGGCAGCCGGCTTTACTGAAACCGGATGCCTTTCCATACATGTCTTTCCAACATAGTCATGCGCGTTCAGATGATTTCCAGATAATCCCTGTCCGGAAGAGGCGGGAATTCCACCGTGGGCAGGGTCTGATACCAGTAGGCCACGGAGGCGATATCGTCCTGTAGAGGCAGATAGCGCCCTTCGCTCCTCCATCCCAGGGCCTGTATAGTCACCTTTAGGCTGCTGTCGAAATAGATGGGATCCGGAATATGCCAGCGGTACATGCCGAAGCGGAACTGGCTGCGGTACAGCTTATCGGGCGCCAGCACCTGCAGCCCTGTATAAGGCGTGGAGAATGCCGCGTATCTGTCATGGGTCAGAGGGTCTTCGAAATTGTAGGAGCCGCAGAAATAATCCTCGGTGCCCGTGCCGCAGATGGTGGGATAGTCCCTGTCGCCATCCATATAGAACTTGATTTCTCCCTCGCCCCACCAGTTGCTGTTGTTCACGCCCCAGGCCATGTAGGTGCCGACGTATTGGCCCTTGCCCCGGATTCCGTCCACGATGGTATAGACCTCCTTGTAGGGCAGGGGGTTTGTCCGGCGGAACTGGGCATGGAGATAGGCGATGGTGTCCGGCAGCGTCTGGAGGGTATAGTCAACCTGGTAATACACGATGGTCTCCTTGTCCGCAAGGTTCTCCAGGGTGATGCGGCACCTGGTCAGAAAGGGCATCTGCCAGTAGCAGTTGAAGGCGCTGCCCGGATTCACGCAGACAGCCATGGAACTGATCTGGGAATACTCGTTCCATCCCATGCAGAAGAAGTCGCCCACCGGGCATTCCACGGAAGGATGGGCCTGATCGTCCCAATAGATGCGCAGGATCAAATCCCTCCAGCGCCCCTGAGGCGTCAGCCAGATATGACGGATCATACCCGGGCCCTGGATATCGGCCATCTCAAAGATGCTCCCGCCTTCGATGCGGACGCAGGGATTCACCTTCCAGCCCATGCCCAGATCCCTGCACGCATGGCTGGCGATTCCCTGCTCCGGCGGGCACATGCCGCCCTTCCCCGGCTCTCCGGTATAATTCTCCGGGCTGATGGAGCGTGATTTAATGTCAACCACCTGACACAGTGTGGATAAGTCGAACATCTGAAATCTCCTTTCCATCGGTAATCCCGTCATGCGGGAAATGATAGTGTAAGTATATAATATCCCGGGACCGATTGCAAGCATTTCCGGGCATGAAACACCGGCTGTCTCTCGTATGCCGCACCTGTTTTCCTGTATCCGCCCCTATGGTTCCCGGAAGAACATGGGCACTACCGTGGCGTTCTGCTTCTCTATGATCGGGGCGTAACGGTCATAGTTCTTTTGAATCAGGCCCAGATAGAGCATGTCTATGATGGCCAACTGGGACAGTCGGGAGACCAGCGTCTCGCTCTGTAGGGTCTTCTCATGGCTGGCAGTTAGGAGACGGATGTCCGCCAGATTGGCCACTGCGCTGGATTCGAAGTTTGTGATACAGATAATCCTGGTGCCCTGCTCCCTGGCCAGGCGCAGGGCCTCTATGGTCTGCTGGGTCTTGCCGGAATGGGAGATGCCGATGGCTACATCCTCCGGCTCCATGGATACCGCGTATGTGATTTGGGCATGGGAATCCGAGGAGGCCTGGACGAACATGCCCAGCCGGGTAAACTTATTTACCACGTCCTGGGCCACGAATGCCGAATTGCCCAGTCCGAACACACAGATGCGGCGGGCGTTCTCCAGGGCGTCCACTGCTTTGGCGTATTCCTGGATATCCACCGTTTTCTTCATGTTGTTCAGGGCGCAGATGGAACTGCCGATCACCCGCTCCGGGATCTCCGTGAAGGTAGTGTCCGCATCCACGCTCAGATCCTCGATGCCCTCCTCCAGATCCGCCTGGCTGGGGCTCTCGTTGGAGACCGCCATGGCGATGTGCATGTCCCGGTAGCCCTCGTACCCCAATGTCTTGGAAAAGCGCACGAACGTGGCCTCGCTGACCCCGGCTGCCTTGGAGGCGGATGTCAGGTTGCTGTAGATGAACGACTCCCTGTTGGTGAGGATATAATCGGCTACCCGTTTTTCAGAGGGCTTGAGGTCGGGATACAACGACTTGATTTTCAGAATGATGGTAGATTCCCCTTTTACGTTCAATGCAGAGCACCTCCTTATGTTCTTTATTGTCTCAATTGTACCTAATAAAGCCTGTCACGTCAATGAAAGGTTGATATCAGGCTATTTCATCAAATGCCCTGCAAGCTCCTGCGCAGAAGGGCTCTTCCCGTTCTCCACATAATATCCGGATACCGCCATGCCCAGGAGCATCGAATCCCTGTATCCCAGCCCAAGGAGCTGTCCCAGGCAGAACCCGGCATTGAAATTGTCCCCGCCTCCGGTAGAGATTTTGGGCGCTTCCACCACATGGCCCTGCTCGGCGATCAGCCCGTCCGCGGTGACGACAATGCAGCGGTCAATCGGATGGACGACAACGGCGGAAATCCCAAGCAGGTCATACAGGCGAAGCGCTGCCTCTTCCGGGCCGGCGCAGCCCCTCCCTGTCGATGCGGCCAGGCAGAGGGCCTCATTCTCATTCAGGCCCAGCATCACATCGCAATAATCCTCATAGGAGCGTATCAGGGAGAGCACGGATTGTATATCCTCTTTTGTCCGCTTGGAGGGGTCTGCCAAATCGAAAAATACTTGTCTGCGGCGGCGTGGCTCTTCCATCCCTGCTCCCTTCTGTCTCCCACATAAACCCTTTTGTCCGGCAAGGCCTTCCCCGTCCAATTCCGGCAATATCTCCTGATAGATGCCGTGCCAGATTCTGTCCGCCCCCGGCACGCCGCTCCAATTGACCAGCGCAATCAGGCTGCTTTCCCGAAACAGACTGGCCAAGTCATTCCGACCGATTTGGTCAATGATGGTCTCCCAGGTCAGCTGCTCCAATGCCGCCAGGTCGGCGAACATCAGCTTCCCGTCATTGAACTCCAGGGCATGGGTGTGCGCCGGCTGGCAGAGGCTGATGCTTCGGCAGTCGGCGGACATCGCCTTAAACTCAGCCCGAATCTCGGGATATCCCATAGCGCCGATGCATACGGTAGGCACTCCCATGCCGGCCAGCGCATTGGCCATGATAGGCCCATTGCCGCCCAGCTTTATCGTGTCCGTCACCACCTCCAGATCCGCGCTGCGCCCAGCAGCGGCGGCTATGCGCCTGGAGAACCCTGTGATGTCCTGAAAATAGGACGCTGTCCCAGCGCTGTCCCGGCTCTCCACGACCCTCATCAGCTCGTCGATGTAGCCGTCGAAGCCGATGAGGGCATGGAGGAATGGCATCTCCCCTACCCTTCTTTCCAATACTGACGCAATGTGTGCTGCTCGTTCATTCATAGCCAACTCCTTTTCCAGGCCTTTCATGAAATGCCCCTTCCCCCAAAAAGTCCTTTTCAAGAAAGAGGGGCATCCCGTCTAATGCGTAATTTTATAGATGCGCACATCCGCAGCCCTGAACCAGACATCCAGGGCATCTCCTTCCAGGGTCTTGCCGGAATAAAATTCCGTGACCACCGCGCCTGTCGGGAGCAGGCTCCGGTTCAGGCATAGCCTGGTACGCACCTCATCGCCGCCGTGATTGACGCAGATTGCCAGGATGTCCCCGGTTGCGGGGTCTTCCAGACATCCGGTCTCAATCCTCACATCCCCGCACCTGAGGATGGGGGTGATGTCGGCCTCCTGTATCATGGCGTCCATCATATGGAAGGACTCTGAGCGGACGAAGTCCTCTAAAACCACGTCCATCAGGCTGTTGTCCACGGGGAGCGTCATGAGATAGGCCCTGCCGTCTCCGTAATGGTTTTTAAGCAGTGCCGGGATATCCCCGCCAAGCTCGCAGATCGTCTCTGCGCTCTGTGCCTTTACGCGGACCCAGTCCTTACGCCTGGCACCTGTCAGCTCGATGCTGTCTCCCGCTTTCCAGTGTCCCCAAGGCTCCTTTACCCATAATTTATCATATCCGTAATCCTTCTCGGGAGCCTGTACCTCCACGCCGAACAGCTCGTTGAAATACACGTTGAGGCCAGCACTGCCGTCATAAATATAGTAGATCGCCCCTCCGTCGGCCACGAACCTGCGCAGCTTGTCCCACTGGGAGGTGAGCATCCCAGTGCCGGAAGGCATGAGGAGCATACGATAATCTGACAGCTCCTCGCTGCTCCAGACGAAATCCACGTCTATGCCACATCCCTTGGTCAGCAGCAGAGCGGTATAAATCTTATATAGCGTGTTCCCGATATCCTGATAGTACCCTTCCGGCACTACTATGGCAGTCTCCGCCTTGCGCGGACGATACCTTCCCACTTCCGCTTTCTTTGCAAAGGCCGCGTATTCGCTCAGTTCCTTTCCGGAGGGTTTGAGCCGCCCTTTTGTATCTACGATACCGAAGTATGGCTCGATGCAATATCCCTCCAGCGGCACCTTATGCCATATGCTCTCATGGAAATCGTTATAGACCCATGGAAGGACACCCGTACTGCCGTTCAGCAGATTACTGTAGAGCGATACCTTGAAATACCTTCCTATGATTTCCTCCGAATACATGACGGAGCTGAATCCCGGCGCTTCGCAGGTAAAGACCGGTGTGCCACGTTTGTTCATCTTCACATGATAGGCCAGAGTATAATTCCTGCGGATGGTATCAAGCCTTTCCTCGGGAGCGGGATAGCCGGGATAACAGGTGACCACCATATGATCCAATATGTCCGCCATGTCCCTAATATCCATACCGTAATTCGCGGCGGCGATATGTCCGAAGCCCAGCGTCACCAGATGGTTGGAATCCACTGACTTTATGGCTCTGTACATGCGCTCTACCCATCGGGCCAGGGTGTCGCGGTCATAGGGCAGCTGCTCTGCTTTCGGATGCCTGGAATAGAATTCCGGTTCGTCACAGATGTCCCAGAACAGAATCTGCTCCTCGTCCCTGTAGGGCTCGATGAAATGCTTCAGATGGTTCTCTGCCACAGCGACCATCTCTCCGGTGAAGAACGGGCGGTCGCCGCGGAAGGGCACGTCATAGTCTCTGGTGGCGACTCCCACCAGGAACCAGGGCATGATGTAGAGGTCGTATTTCCGGCACATTTCTATAAAAGCACGGAATTTTACGGAAAACTCTTCATTATACTTCCCTTCCTCCGGTTCCATGTAGCCCCAGTGCATGGGAATGCGCACGGCCTCCAATCCCAGCGATGCAATGTGCTGCAGGTCTTTTTCGATAGTCTCCGGCCGCCAGTCCTCCCAGAAATTGCTGCAGATGTAGCTGGCGACATAGTTGATGCCTACGATGTGTGCAGGGCGGCCCGTCTTGTCGAGCAGCAGCCCATCTTCATTGAATCTGATAAAACCCATTTCCCACTCTCCTTTTTCTGCATTTATACTGCACATCGGTTAAATTTGCGGTGCAACCCGACTGCAGACCGCCAGCCAAGTACTTTCCCGGAGACGCTACTGTAAATCCTGACGGTCTGCAGTATATCTGTGTTTATGTCTGGAATGGCTTTTCTGGAAAGAGGGACGCGCAGCCTATCTAAGCCACAGCGTCCCCGATCCTATATTGCCCGAGACCTCTCTGGGCCATGGAATCAGTTGGAATAGCCGTAGGTCTTGTTCAAATCCTCTACGAAAGGCTCCCAGAGGCTCCTGTATTCGTCGAGATAGGCATCCCATGTGCTGTCTACATCTACATCAGTACAGATTATCTCTGTCATTTTCGAGTTGTATGGGAAAGAGAAATTTTCCTTCAGGTCGCCCTGGTAGTTCTCATAATTCTCACTAGGAAGATAAATATTTTTCGCATTTGCACAAGCGTTAGCAGCAATATTAAATACTTTGATATCCTGCTCATTAGCATCACTCAGTCCGGTTGCTGCAAACTCATCTGGACACCAACTTAAGAAAAAAAATGGAAAATTATTAGCGTCCTTCAATGCAGCACCATTTTTCATGGTAATCTTGCCATTTTCGTCAAACTCCCAATCGACTCCTGGTATTCCACAGTAGATGGACGTGTTCCCTTCCTTGCTGTAAAGCCAATCTGTGAAATCCAATATCCGCTCCAGAACCTTTTCATCTGTATCCGGGCTAAACACCGTAGTGGTCCAATAATTATAGTCCACAGTTGATGCCCCCATGCTTCCATCATCCGCAGTAACGACTACATAGCCTAAATCTTCAATGCTGTCTCTCCCGGTTCCCTGTTCATACTGCAATCGGATATAAGCTATGTCCGAGGCCGGAGCTCCATAAGGCATAGCTGCTGATTGTCCCGCAGCAAAGCTGTTCAGGGAGTCCACATCTGACTTGGTGTAATATTCCGCATCCAAGAGACCTGCCTTATACCATGACTGTAATAGTTTGAGCATTTCCTTGCATCCGTCCATTTCTGGTACAAATGAAAAGCCATCTTCCATCTCTACAATCGTGTTCTCTGAGATTCCATATGCGCTTCCCATCAGCTTCAGCAACCAGAAGTTGCCACCATCCAACACTATCTGGGTCAGCTTTGCTTCCTGGACCTTTTCCAGATATTCCTGCAGTTCGGAAATCGTTACGATTCCTTCGCTGCCAAAATCTTCCATTCCTACCTGTTTCGCCAGGTCTTTTCTGTAGAACATGACAGTCGATCTGTAAAAAGTAGACGCATCCGAGTAGAGGCCGAATATGCTGTGGGGAATCGCGTAAACCTTACCGTCTATCTCCAGTAGATTTCTCGCTCCGCTTACGTCCATCGCATGGGCTATATTCGGCCATTTGTCTTCCCACCCGTCCGGCAGCGCCTGGAGAAGGCCTTCCTCTACATGTTTCTTATAGGAAGATATCCC